>DAOVVO010000083.1 GCA_030637135.1 Nitrospirota bacterium | reverse complement strand
GTTTTCAGATAGAGAAATATTTGAGAGTCTTAATTCAGTGTTAGAAAAGATATGGAATCAATTGTAATTTAATAATTCTCCCTTCACCCCGTTAGATAAGCTTTTCCATCTAACGGGGCAAGCCCCTCCCGAAGCGGGTCTCCGCGAAGGGTCGCTCCGACTTTGCCAAAGAGGGGATAAATATAGGGAGTCTTTAACATAGAGGGGAAGGGATAATGTAAAAATGACACATTCGATTACGCGAAAACCCTTAAAAAGTAGGGTTCATCCAAAAATTTAATTTTAAAGAGTGATTATGAAATTATTTCACGAAAAAAGATTTTTTCTTCTTACATTTTTAATAGTTATTTGTTTATTTTCGATTTCAACTCTGAAATCTGCTGAACAAAAACGAATACCGTTTGTAAAACAGCAGATAGTTGAAGTTCAGTCTATATCAGTTACGGTAGGAGAAGGTGAAGTTTTTTTTGAAAAAGGGGACAAGCCCGGGACATTGAAAATGAGTTTAAAAGGAATTTCTGTTAAAACTGTTAGCGGCAAAGCATGCTTCGCATGTGTTGAAAGGGTCAGGATAGCGCCAAACTTAAAAATAGAAACCGCGTTTTTTCTCGATACAGGAACAATAGACCGTGAAAGGGTAGGTGATACATTCAGTGTTGAGGATATGACACTCCACGGTTCTATTTCCGGTAATGCCACTGAATTTATAGTCAGCGGGCCTCAAGGTGCAACTTTAAAAAAAGTGGGGAAGGGTTTTTTACTTATTGAGGGACAAGCGTATCTCATGAAATGAAAATAACAATCTGCTCCGATTTTCCAGCCATTTATATTAATAATAAACTTTAATAAATACTATATAATTAATTGATAATTAAAATAATATCTGTTCAGTATCATAGATACATACTAAAATGAGTAAGTTTTAATTTCTGCCTGTTTTTTGCAGTTTTTTTAAAAAAGGAAGCATTTCCTTTTTCGTGATTGATAATATGATACACATTGTAGTTTTAGTAGCTATCTTTATCCCCCCCTTTAGTAAAGGGGGATAGGGGGGATTTGTTATTGAAATTCTACTTATTATAAAATCTCCCCTAACCCCTCTTTTCCAAAGAGGGGAATCTACTTTCAATCATATTTTTCCTGTCACGTATTTAGAAATGCTTACTTTAAAAAACCAGCGATTGCTTTTCTATAGGTAACCCATTATATTATAGATTTAAGTCCTCTGTTACATTATATAATAGACGAATTTCGCATTTAACGTTATTCAGTTATGTCAGAATTAACCCCCCTAATGAGACAATATAACGATATAAAACGGAAATATCATGATACTATCGTATTTTTCCGTTTGGGAGATTTCTATGAAATGTTTGGACAGGATGCAGTTACTGCATCAAAGATCCTGCAGATAACTCTGACGACAAGAGATAAAGGAAAAGAAAATGCAGTTCCCATGTGCGGGATCCCTTATTTTGCTTCAGAGTCCTATATCTCTAAACTCATTAAGTCAGGGTACAAAGTAGCAGTTTGTGAACAGGTAGAAGACGCAAAAGAGGCAAAAGGCTTAGTCAAAAGAGAGGTTGTAAAAGTTTTTACACCGGGAACATTTCTGCCGGAAAACCCGAAAGAAAACAGTTATATTATTGCGTTTTCCCAGAAGGAAAATATTTTTGGTTTTGCTGTTGCAGACATAACTACAGGAGAGTTTTTTATTTACCAGTCGCATGGAAGTCTCGATGATGAGATAACAAGATTTGAGCCAAAAGAAATCCTCTATCCACTCTCTTTAAAGGGTAATTCTTCTATCATTACCAGCCTGAATGGTTTTTATCTGACTCCATATGAGGACTGGTATTTTGACTATCTTGAAGCTTACCGGAAACTTTTAAAGAATTTCAGGGTTGCGTCCCTTGAGGGTTATGGGTGTGAGGGTATGGTTGTTGCTATTTCTGCTGCAGGCGCCCTGCTTACTTATCTGGAGGATACGCAAAAGTGCAGGATCACTTTTAAAAAAATAGGTATTCTCAGACGTGAATCACATATGTTACTGGATGCTATTACGCAGAAAAACCTTGAAATTACTAAGAGTGTGAGAGAGGGTGAAAAAGAGGGAAGTCTCCTCTGGGCTGTTGATAAAACGCTGACTTCAATGGGAGGAAGACTCTTCAGAATGTGGCTTTTGAATCCCCTGCTTGATTTTGAGATTATAAAGCAAAGGCAGGATGCCGTGAGCTCGCTGATGGAGGATACAACGAGGCTTTCAAAAGTTCAGAATCTTTTAAAACATATTTCAGACATTGGACGTCTTACATCTAAGATAGACAATGAATCCGCAAATGCAAGGGATCTTTTCTCATTAAAAAATTCACTCCTTGTGCTGCCTGAACTAAAAACCATGGTTCAGGAATATGAAGATAAAAAGCTCAGGTCATTATATGAAAAGATAGATGTACTTTCTGATGTTCAGTCCGTTATAGAAAAATCAATTACAGAAAACCCCCCTTTCAATTTGAAGGACGGAGGCATAATAAAACAAGGGTTCAATGTCGATATTGATGAATTAAGAAAGATAAGCGGGAGCGGAAAAGATTTTATAGCTTCTCTTCAGGCACAAGAGAGGCAGAAGACAGGAATACCATCATTGAAAGTGGGGTATAACAAAATCTTTGGATATTATATTGAAGTGACAAAAACCCATATTTCTAAAGTCCCTGACGATTACATTAGAAAACAAACGCTTGTTAATGGTGAAAGATTTATAACCCATGAGCTTAAAGAGTATGAGGCAAAGGTGCTGGGAGCTGAAGAAAGGCTGAAAAACCTTGAGTATGAGCTTTTTGTCAGCATAAGAAGCGGCATTTCTCAGGAAGTTGAAAGACTTCATAGAACATCATCAGCACTTGCCGAGCTTGATATACTCCAGAGTTTTGCATCTGTTGCGGGCACATACAAATATGAAAGGCCTGTGGTGGACAACGGAGATGTAATACAGATTTCTGAAGGAAGGCATCCGGTTGTTGAAAGGCTCTCATACAGTGAAAAATTTATCCCTAATAATATACTTATCGATAGAAGTTCGGACAACATAATAATAATAACCGGACCCAATATGGCTGGAAAGTCTACCTATATGAGACAGATTGCTTTAATTGTTTTACTGGCACAGACAGGCAGTTTTGTCCCGGCTAAAGAAGCAAGAATCGGCGTTGTAGACAGAATATTTACAAGAATAGGCGCCTCTGACGTAATAACCAGAGGACAGAGCACCTTTATGGTGGAAATGATTGAAACAGCCAACATACTGAACAATGCAACCGGGAGAAGCCTTATACTGCTTGATGAGATAGGAAGAGGCACCAGTACATTTGACGGAATAAGCATTGCGTGGTCTGTTGTGGAGTATATTGCAAAGACTTTAAAGGCAAGAACACTGTTTGCAACTCATTATCACGAACTCACAGAACTTGCATTATGTTTTGATGGTATAAAGAATTTAAATGTAGCTGTAAAAGAATGGGGTGATGAGATAATTTTTCTCAGGAGGATTGAGGAAGGACCTGCTGATAAGAGTTATGGCATTCAAGTGGCGAGACTTGCGGGGCTTCCTGAAGATACAATAAAAAGAGCAAAAGAAATATTATCAAATCTCGAAAAGGGAGAACTCAATGAGCTCGGTGCTCCTAAACTTGCATATACCGAGGAATCAGAGTCACCGGAGGTTTCAAGGAGGGGACAGTTAGACCTTTTCACTACTCAGGCAGACCCTGTGATAAAAGAAATTCTCGGGCTTGATATCCTGAGTATGACCCCGATTGAGGCCCTTAACAAACTTTATGAAATGAGGAGGAAACTCTCAAACAGGGAAGAATGAATAACTCTATCCTTAGATAAGAATTCAGGGATTCCAATATAGAGGTGAATTTTATATATATATATATGCTGTCAGATCATCCTTATTTGATATTCGAAGGGCTTAGAGCGTATAAACACTGTGCACGTAACTCGCATCCTTGACCCCTTGCACCTTGAATCCTTATAATCCAGAAACTAAAAAGAAGAGAGCGAACACATTGAGCTATGATTGAAAAAAGTTATGACCCAAAGGGCATCGAGGAAAAGTGGTATAATCTCTGGCTCCAAAAGAATTTGTTTCGTGCTGACTCTCAAAGCAGTAAACCTTCTTTTTGCATAGTCATACCCCCGCCGAATGTTACAGGTTCTCTTCATATAGGACATGCCCTTGACGTAACACTCCAGGACATAATCATCAGGTGGAAAAGGATGTCAGGGTTTAATACACTCTGGCTCCCGGGCACAGACCATGCGGGTATTGCAACACAGAATGTAGTAGAAAAAGAACTCAATGCGCAGGGGCAGAGCAGGCATACACTCGGAAGAGAAGCCTTTATTAAAAAAGTCTGGGAATGGAAAGAACAGTATGGGGATAGAATAAAACACCAGCTGAAACGTTTGGGTGCTTCATGTGATTGGAGCCGTGAACGGTTTACCCTTGACGAAGGATTATCCAGAGCAGTAAGAGAGGTATTCATAAGGCTCTATGGAGAAGGGCTCATATACAGAGGGGATTATATCATCAACTGGTGTCCACGGTGCCATACTGCCCTGTCAGACCTTGAAGTAGAACATGAAGAGAAGCAAGGTAAGCTGTATTATATAAAATATAAATTCAAGGATGATAAAGGACATGTCGTCGTTGCCACTACAAGACCTGAAACGCTTCTTGGTGACACTGCTGTTGCAGTAAATCCGGAAGATGAGCGATACAAGGATATCGTTGGTAAAACAGTAAGTCTTCCTGTTTTAAACAGAGAGATACCTGTAATTGTAGATAAATTTGTAGATGCATCATTTGGAACGGGGGCTGTAAAGGTAACACCCGCTCATGACCCGAATGACTTTGAAATCGCTCAAAGACATAATTTGCCTTTTGTAAACATAATGACTGGTGATGGCACGATGTCAGAACAGGCAGGCCCCTATCAGGGACAGGACAGGTTTCAATGTAGAAAAAATATTCTACAGGATTTAGAAGGGTCAGGACTTCTTGTCAATACACAAGAGCATACCCTGGCAGTGGGACACTGCTATAGATGTAAAACCGTTATTGAACCCTATCTTTCTAAACAGTGGTTTGTAAAAATAAAACCCCTTGCTGAAAAAGCAATGGAGGCTGTTCGGGACGGCAGGACAAAGATTATTCCCTCTGCATGGGAAAACAGCTATTTTGACTGGATGGCAAACATAAAAGACTGGTGTATTTCCAGACAGATATGGTGGGGACACAGAATTCCTGTTTGGTATTGCAAAGAAATGCTCAGTGCGGAATGTAAAGAGCGGAGCGGGACTATTGTAACTACTGATGTACCCCGTGTATGCCCGTATTGTGCTTCCAAAAAATTAGTCCAGGATGAGGATGTACTTGATACATGGTTTTCCTCAGCTCTCTGGCCTTTCTCAACCCTTGGCTGGCCTGATGAGACTGATGACCTCAAGACCTTTTATCCGACTGATGTTTTAATAACAGGTTTTGACATCCTGTTCTTCTGGGTGGCTCGGATGATAATGATGGGCCTGAAATTCATGAAGGCGCAGCCATTTAAGTATACCTATATTCATGCGCTTATCAGGGACGCCGAAGGTCAGAAAATGAGCAAATCAAAGGGTAATGTGATTGATCCGCTTGAGATGACTGAAACATATGGAACTGATGCCTTCAGATTTACCCTCACGGCTTTTGCTGCACAGGGACGGGATATAAAGTTCTCAGTCAAAAGGGTTGAAGGGTATAGGCATTTTATTAATAAGATTTGGAACGCGGCACGATTCATATTGATGAACAGATCTGAACATGAGGAAATCAAACCCGTAAGAGAGCTTGAATATTTGAGTCTTGCTGATAGCTGGAGTCTCAACAGGTTGGGACTTGTTGCCTCTGAGGTAAACAAATCTCCTGAAGAATAGAGGTTTAATGAGTCAGCAAGTCTGCTGTACCAGGTCCGATGGCTTGAATTC
>DAOVVO010000089.1 GCA_030637135.1 Nitrospirota bacterium | reverse complement strand
CCAAAAAACTTTATCCCGTTATCATCAAAAGGGTTATGTGATGCAGATATCACTATACCGGCATCAACCCGTAAACTCCGTGTGACAAAAGCAATCCCCGGAGTTGGCACCGGACCTACCAGGAGAACATCCACCCCCATAGAGCATATGCCCGAGGTGAGCGCACTTTCAAGCATATATCCTGACAGCCTTGTGTCCTTGCCGATAAGTATCAAATCCCGGCTGTGTTTTTTCTTAAGCACGTATGCTGCTGCCCGTCCGATCTCAAAGGCTATTTCCCCTGTCATCGGAAACTGATTCGCCTTCCCCCGTATCCCGTCTGTACCAAACAATTTCACTTTTTGTCCTCCTTTACCTTATTGCCCTTACAGCTATAGTAACTTCAACTTCAGTGGGATCAACTTTGATACTGTTTTTACCTATATCCACAAAGGCACGGTACTGAAAATTATCGGCAATCCCGGTCACATCTATCGGTTCTGTTTTAACAGAATAGATCTTTGCAACCACGCTTTCAGTCCCCTTTATGGTAATTGTTACAGGTACTACTTCTATCCCTTTGATTGCAAAACCAGGAGCAGGTGAGCCGACAATAACAGTTCTTACCGGAACGCGTTTTGTAACTTTTTCCTCAATCCTTATTTTGACAGTCTGTGGAGAAATATCAGTTACCGTATGCATATTTGGTAATGTAACGTTGTCTGCAGTCAATGGGAAAAACATGCTCCCTTTCTTAACATTACTGAGGTCAATGACCACTGCTATGTCTTCACGCCTCAGTTTTTTCAAAAGTCTCTCCTGTCCTTCAATGCTGATGCTTACTGTTTGTATTCCATCCAGAACTTCAAGGCTGTCCGGGAGATTCTTAAACCCTACCGGCACATCCATAACGATTACAGACCGTCCCTGTGAAACAATAAAAAACCAGAGAACAGCAGCAAGCACAAGAGAAGTCAACTTCAGCAAACGGTTGGTTTTGAAAAATTTACGATAGCTACTTTTCATGCTTCCTCTTTTTTGAGGACGTGAACATCTCAGTAAGAAAATCTCGAAGTGAGCCCATATCTACATTTTTCTCGAGAGTGCCGCCCACAGCCGTTGCGATACTGCCCGTCTCTTCAGAAATTATTATAACAACAGCATCTGTTTCCTCGGATAAACCTACACCCGCCCTGTGTCTCGTGCCTACAGCCTTTGACAGCTCCGCACTGAGCGACAATGGCAGGAAACATCCCGCTGCAACGACTCGGTTACCCCTGATAATCACAGCGCCGTCATGAATCGGGGATGTAGGATGGAAGATGCTTAACAGCAATTCGTGTGATACCTTTGCATCAAGGGGAGTACCTATTTCAATAAAGTCTCTCAGGCTGGTCTCCCGTTCAATAACGATTAACCCCCCGATTTTCCTGTTTGAAAGAGCTATTGTTGCTCTCACGATTTCTTCAAGGGACTTTAATTCTTCTGCACTGGCAAAAGAAGGCAAAAAACGCGCTTCTCCCATCTGCGCTAATGCCCTTCTAATCTCGGGTTGAAATAATATCACAAGAACTAAAACTATCTGCGCCCAGAAACTCTGGATAAGCCAGTCCATGGTGTAGAGCCCTATATACCCGGAAAACAAAAAAGCGAAGAACAACACCACAAGGCCAATGAGTATCTGTGCAGCTTTTGTCCCTTTGATGAGTAACAAAAGCCAATATAAGATTACGGCGACAAGAAGTATATCGAGGATGTCCTGCCATCTTAACTGATAGAGAATGTCCATATAAATATTCGCTCGATTATGCCCCGTTATTTTATAACTGCTCAGTTACTACAATGTATTTGAGTGTTCTTCGATTCAGCGAATCCGAAGAGGCAGAAAGGATTCGAGAGATCGGGTAAATTTTCCTTTATACGTTATTCGTTCATAGTTATTTACCATCCGAATAACATATAACGAATTTTGCATGTTCTGGTATCTCTGAACTAATTTTCACGTAGAGTGGCAGTGAACTGTATCCATTGTTTCTACTTGAATCTCAAAGCGAGTCGGAGTTTAGTCGACTCGACCGAAGTCGTTACGTTGCTTCGCCTGTTGTCCCCTGAGCCCCAAAGTCGTGCCACTTATTATAACAGGTTTTTAATGTTCTTACGAACAGCTCACAATATATAAGCCCCACCAAGAAAGTAAATAAAATGGCCGGTTATAGGGAGTTCATTCCCCTCCCAATCGTCAGGCAGCGGCCAGTAAGGCGCAGCTTCCTGAAGGGCTTTCAGTGCAGCCTCATCAAGGCCAATATATCCTGATGTCCTTACCAGCTGAACCTCTCCGAGTTTCCCGTCTTTCTGTATAGAAAATGTTATGTATAAATCGCCGGAAATTCCACGATGTGCTGCGCCTGCCGGATATTTCCATATGCTTTCTATTTTATCCTTGAGCATCCTCATGTACCCTCTATGCATCAGTTCCGGAGCATCAAAAGATAAACCTTTATGACCTTCTTCTGTTTCTAATGTTTTTTTACGCGCATATTTTTTAATAGTCTCTTCATCAAAAAGAAAAGATTTGGGCTTTATGGGAAGGTCTTTGTGCCCCTCGGGTAATTCCCCTGACTCGCCTGAATCAAGAATAACGGACTGCCTGTCTGAACTGTTTTTTTCATGCAGCGTTTTAGCCGCATCCTGTTTTTTTTGGCGCTCCGTGCTCGTTCCTTCTCCTGTAATGACCTGGGGCTGAGATTCGTCTAAAACCCTTTTGGATGGGTGTTTTCTTTTAAACGGAACTGGCCTGTCAAGTTTTTTTTTAATTGTCCGAAGGGGCATTAGTTCCTTGTGCACTGGACCAACTATATCTATATTAAATATAGAAGGTGTTACCGGCGTTTTCATCTCAGGCATGAACAGTACAACTGCACCAAAGAGCACAAGGTGAGACAATAGGGATGTAAGTATATAATAATTAAATTTCAATGTAGTAATCTTTTAAAGACGTTGAGATAACTAAAAAAGGTAGATAGACTGACGTCCTTCTCAAGCCAGAGTTTCATGGATATGTCCTGTACCTCGTTGCTTTCATGGAGCCTAAATATGTGGTCAATGGTACCATCGTTTTTAAAGAAATATTTTTTAAGTCCTTTCATGAATTTAAACTGTCTGCGAAATTTTTTATTCCATTGTTTCTCATAAAGCTTTGGGCTGCCGTTAATAATCGCCTCTGCAGCCATTTTACCACTCTTCAATGCATAATATATGCCCTCGTAAATGAGCGGCATGACAAGTCCCGCAGCATCTCCTACAAAGAGTATATTCCCCTTTACGAGTGAATCCCTCCATTGGAGAGGAAGACGGTGCCCCCTCTGTGCGCCCCCCCCGTGTATGCGGCGGCGTATTTTAAAGTTTTTTAAAAGCTCTTTAATGAGTTTTCCATTAACAGCGCCCGTACCGATATCAACATGGTCTTTTTTCGGGAAGACCCATGAATAAAAATGGTGAGCATGTGATGAACTAAACCATAACTCACATGTGTGTAAATTCTGAAAATCTTCTGCCCCTTGTATATCAATCTCTTCCTGTATGGTACAAATGCCCGGAAGTGATTTAAGTCCTGCAGCTTGTACCGTTCTTGAATTGATTCCATCAGCAGCGACAAGGAAGTCCGAGAAAATGTCTCTCATTTTTCCTCTTTCGTTGACGGTTATGGAAATCTTCTTGTGCTCATCGTTTATCCTGATAAACTCTGCCTCTCTTAAATCAGCACCCGCCTCTTCGGCCTGCTTTCTAATAGCATGATCGAAGGTTTCCCGTTGTACCATAGCGATATACCCGTTCTTCAGGGTTATATCAAATCTATTTCCTCGAGGTGAAACGGTTGATAAGGTCTTTATCTTTCTGACTATTTCTTTGCGGGAAAGGTTGAATTCTTCAAATGTTTTTGAAGGAGTTGCACCACCACACGGTTTAATCCGTTTAAAGGATTTTTCCACAAGAGATACTTTCACCCCGGCAGCTGCAAGAGTCCTCGCTGCAAGAGCGCCTGATGGACCACCGCCGACAACCACCACATCATATAGTGTAGACATATAAAAAAACCAGAAAAGTAAAAACTACTACGTGTAATAAAAAAATGCTCTGATTCAAAGTCACTTGATAAATCTGCGGCGCTGCCCATACCCGAAAAAGAGTGCTCCTGTATTCAATCCTTCAAACCCGGGGGGAAAGCACAGTAAATCCGTGCCCTTCTGGGGATTGCATCAAAATTAGGATAAAAGTACGCTGATATTTTAAAGAAAAAATCTCCCATGCTTCCTGAAATATTCCCGTCTCTGTTTTCTGTCCAGGGTCTGCTATGCAGTAAATCGTTGATTGCAACAATTATATAGAGATTGTCAGGTTCCATCCCGTCAATATCCTCAGGACTCGGGATAGGGACCCCTTTTTCTTCACCGTACGGCGTGTGTGAGTGAAAATCTCCTACTATCTGAAGTTTTTCGAATTTTGAAAGGATTGCATGAATTTTTTTATGATCCCTGTGATGGAACACCACGCCCCTTCGTTTTCGCCTTGCTGTTTGTAAACTAAAAGCATGTTCTATAATAAATCGATCTTCCAGACGATAACCCAGCATATAGCCGAGACATTCTTTCTTATAAACCTCTGCGCTACTGAGGAGCAAATCCATAAAGGCATCCTCAGAGAGGAATACCTTCATAGGGTTTACCCTTTTGGTTTTTCTCTGTGTTCTGGTACTCTTACCGTCATTACGGGACATGGTGCTCTTCTGACCACCCTTTCTGCAGTGCTGCCAAATATAAATCTTTCAAAACCTACTCTACCATAGGTGCCCATAACTATTATGTCTATCTTTTTCTCGCTAGCGAACTTTAATATCTCTTCATACGGTACACCTTTTAAAACGACTTTATCCACGTTTGTAAGTCCCCTGATTTCTTCAACACAACAGCTTTCTATTTCCTCTTTTGCCCAATCAGACATCTCCTTGTAGAGTGAATCTGCAGATATATGGGGAATATGAGAATAAGTGGCTTTTGAAAAATCATAAATAACATGAAGTACGTAAAGCTTTGCATTATAATGTTTGGATAAATCTACTGCATAAGGTAAGGCGTGGAAGGAGCCCTCGGAAAAATCTGTAGGAAAAACTATTGTTTCAACTTTCATAATTAAGCCTCCTTTAAAAGTTCTACGGTCTCGTTCTCCATATTAATGACAGGTATAATACCTCTTCTTTAATATTACAGGACTGTTTTTCAAAAAATCATATAATAATTCATACAGTTCCTGCTCATTCCTCCTTAAACCGTCCTCTTGAAGATATATCCCTAAACTCCGACTCGCTCCGAGATTCCAGTCTACGACTCGTCTACGACTCATAGAGTAGAGGATTCCAATGATATATAAATGCAAAATGTAAAATTAAGGAGGTTTTTAATTTAGCATTGTTTTTTTCCATAATTTTGAACTTTGATTTTTAATTTTTGAATTTTTTCACCGAATCCTTCACT
>DAOVVO010000109.1 GCA_030637135.1 Nitrospirota bacterium | reverse complement strand
TTTATTGCCATTACTCACAACAGGAGAACCATGGAGGTTTCTGATTATTTGTACGGAGTCACTATGGAAGAGCCTGGGGTATCAAAGGTCGTATCAATGCATATGGCTGAGATGGTTTAGGTGCAGGTAAGGTATCAATAAGAAACGACGTCCACATTCCCTAACACTATCAGAATGTTTGAGTTCCAGGTGTACAGAAAACAAGAACAATAAATCTCGTGCTGCAAACACTGCCTCAGTGCTTTCATTGTCTTTATTATTGGGATTGTATCACTTAAATTTATTTTAGATTTGTAATATGCAATTTCTGATTTTATCCAAATCCGTTTGTATGGAATTCAGGTGTTGAACTGAATAATTTTTAGTTCCTTTTAGCACATGTAACAATTCTTTCACGTTATGTTTAAATTCTTATGAAAGATCTTAAGAAAATCCTTCCCGGCAGGGTATCAACCGAAGCAGAAGAACTTTTTTGCTACGGATTTGATGCGTCTTCTCATGCGGGTTTACCCTGCGCAGTTGTAAGGCCTGTAAATACAGGTGAAGTTTCTAAGGTAATTGACTTCGCATATATGCACGATACCTCTGTGGTTCCAAGGGGTGCAGGTACTGGTATGACATCCGGCGCCGTTCCTCTTGAAGGCTCAATAGTTCTTTCACTCGAGGGCATGAACAACATCCTGGAAATAGATGAAAAAAATCTTGTAGTTGTTGTTGAACCAGGGGTTATAAATTCTCGTTTGCAGGAGGCTTTAGAGCAGAAAGGACTTTTTTATCCACCTGATCCTACGAGCATGGACTTCTGCACGCTCGGTGGAAATGTTGCAGAAAATGCAGGTGGTCCAAGGGCATTAAAATATGGTGTTACCAGAGATTATGTTCTCGGTCTTGAGGTGGTGCTTCCAAATGGTAAAGTTCTCACGACAGGGGTAAAAACGCATAAAGGAGTAGTTGGATATGATTTGACAAGACTTATAGTAGGTTCTGAGGGCACGTTAGCAGTGGTAACCAAAATATTTTTAAAGGTGTTGCCTCTTCCTGAAGAGACGGTAACCCTCTTGTGTACATTCCCGCAGTTGAATGATGCAGCAGAGGCAGTTTCTAAAATTACATATGCGAGAATAATCCCGAGAACCCTTGAGTTTATGGATAGAGAAACAATTCAAGCCGTTGAGGAGTACAAATCCACCGGACTTCCTAAAGATGCAGAAGCACTGTTATTAATAGAAGAGGATGGCCCTGCGTGTTCAGTGTCTGAAAACGCTGAAAAAATAGCTTCAATCTGTGCTTCTCTTGGTGCCAAGGTCAGTATTGCGGATGACATATTTGCAAAACGGCGGCTCTGGGAAGCACGAAGGGCGGTATCGCCTGCCCTTTACCGTATAAGCCCTTCTAAAATAAACGAAGATATCGTGGTGCCTCGAAGCAAAATTCCTGAGATGCTCCGTCAACTAAAGGATATCAGTAAAAAATATAATGTAAAAATTGTGAATTTTGGCCATGCAGGTGATGGGAATATACACGTAAATATAATGACTGACAGAAATAAAGAGGATGAATATAGACGGGCAGAAGATGCAGTGAAGGATGTCTTTGAGGCAACCCTTAAGCTGGGAGGAACCATATCAGGTGAACATGGCATAGGTCTTGCAAAGGCCAGATATGTGGGGATGGAGCTTTCCCCGGAGAATATAGAACTTATGAAGGGTATAAAAAAAGTTTTTGACCCCAAAGGCATAATGAATCCCGGCAAGATGTTTCCTATTGATTGACAATATTCAGTTAATCCTGTTAGTATTTTTTTAATTCAAAATGCAGGGGATTTAAGGTTAACATGAGGAGCATATCTTAGAGAAGCCGGAATTGATTCGATACGAACTCGTACCGAGAATCGAGGCTTGAAATTCCCTATTCTGTTATGTGGAGTGTGTGAAGAGGTAAAAAGGACACATAACGTATAACGCATTGCTCTTAATGTTAAATAATGTATTATGGAACCCTGAATCCTTGTATATTTTTAGATAAACAGGAGAACACTCATGAAGGTTATTTTGCGAGAAGATGTTAAAAACCTCGGATTAATTGGGAGTGTAGTTGATGTAGCCAATGGCTATGGAAGAAATTATCTTATACCAAAAAAATTGGCTGTTGAAGCGAACCTTAAGAATATTAAAAAATTTGAGCATGAAAAAAATATTATTCTCGAAAAGGCAAAAAAAGTAAAAAAATCAGCAGAAGAATTTTCCAGTAGATTATCAGATATAACTGTGAGTATAGAGGCTCCGGCTGGTGAGGGCGATAAATTATTCGGTTCTGTGACCAGTATGGATATTGCCGGTGCCCTTTTAAAGCAGGGGATAGAAATAGATAAGCGCAAGATTATAATGCCGGATGAGCCTATAAAACGTATTGGGAATTATACAGTTGATATCAGAATTCATCCGGAAGTAACAATAAGTTTAAATATAGACGTTAAAAAATCAGAACAATAACGGGATCGAATCGTATCGTACCGATTTTCTATGAAGCACCACATTGATACTGCCCTTGACCGTTTACCACCTCAAAATATTGAAGCGGAGCAATCTGTCCTGGGTGCTATACTGCTTGAGAACGAAGCCCTTGCCTCTGCAATAGAAGTCATTTCTCCTGAAGACTTTTATAAGGATTCTCACAAAACGATATTCCGTGCAATGCTTGAACTTTATAAAAAGAGCGAACCCATTGATTTGATTACCCTGACAGAACAATTAAGTAAGGATGAACGGCTTGAAGGGGTGGGCGGTGCGTCCTATTTAAGTTCCATTGTAAATCTTGTCCCTACCTCGGCAAATGTCAAATACCATTCAAAAATAGTAAAAGAAAAAGCAGTTTTAAGAGGTCTCATCAGGACGACTACTGATATTATTTCTATGTGCTATGATGAGGGCATGGAGGTAGCCGAGCTTCTTGACAGAGCTGAGACAAAAATCTTTTCGATCTCTGAAAAAATGGTTAAAAGTTCGTTTGTACACGTCGAACACATTATAAAGGATACCATTGAGCTGGTGGATAAGCTCTATAATAAAAAAGAGTTCATAACCGGACTTCCGACAGGATTTACTGACCTTGACATGTTGACAACCGGGTTTCAAGCGGGAGATCTGGTAGTGGTTGGTGCAAGACCGGGGATGGGTAAGACGGCTTTCTGTTTGAATATTGCAACGTATGTCGGGCTTGAAGTACGGGTGCCGGTAGCTCTTTTTAGCCTTGAGATGTCAAAGGAACTTATTGTCCTGAGGATGATTTGTTCTGAAGCAGAAGTTGATTCAAAGAACGTCCGTTCAGGCTATCATACGAAAGAAGATTACAGAAAACTTGTAAATGCAGCAGGCAGACTTGCGGAGACGCCTATATTTATAGATGATGCATTTAATAATGTGCTCGAGATAAGGGCTAAGGCACGCAGGCTTAAAGCAGAACACGGACTGGGTCTCATCATTATTGACTATCTCCAGCTCATGAGTGGTGAAGGAAGTTTTTCAGCCAGGGAGCAGGTAATCTCGGAGATCTCCCGCTCACTTAAGGCGCTTGCAAAGGACCTTTCAGTCCCTATAATTGTCATCAGTCAGCTGAACAGGAGCTGTGAACAAAGAGGTGATGACAAACATCCTATCATTGCAGACTTAAGGGAATCAGGTGCAATAGAACAGGATGCGGATACAATCCTGTTCCTCTACAGGGGGGATTACTATAAAGCGAGGGATGCAGAAAAGGGCGTTGCTGATTTGGATGTGGCAAAGCAACGAAACGGACCAACGAAAAGGATCAAAATGAGTTTTCTTGATAAATTCACGAAATTTAAAAATTATACCGAGCGGAGTTATATAGAAGACCAGGATTACACAGACCACGAAGTGCTTTAAACGTCAAAAGCCGATAATAAGTATTTTCAAATGAAACGTAGGCCTGCGGTAGCCGGACAATTTTATTCAGCATCACCCTCCGTACTTTCAAAAGAAGTTCAGAAATACATAGAGACACCTTCAAAAAAAGAAAGAGCCATAGGTGTTGTTTCTCCACATGCGGGGCTTATGTATTCCGGTGCGGTTGCAGGGGCTGTTTTTTCAAGGATTACATTTCCTCATACCTTTATCCTCATTGGACCTAACCATACAGGATTTGGAAAACCTTTATCAATAATGAGTGATGGGGAGTGGGAAATACCGACTGGCAGTATAAAAATAGATGAGGTTCTTGCAAAAAAGATATTG
>DAOVVO010000103.1 GCA_030637135.1 Nitrospirota bacterium | reverse complement strand
ACCATAGTAATTTTTCTGCATCGGTCATGTTTTTTCTTAGTTCTCTTGAGTATAGTTTCAGGTTTTTATTATAGTGCAACATACTTTTTTCAAATCCCCCCTTACCCCCTCGGAATCGAGTCGTACCGACCTTTTCTAAAGTGGGGATTAACAAAAAAGATATCATTTTAGTAGGATTTTACCCACACTTTTCCACGATGAGCCATTATATTATTGTATGCCTAATAGAGCGAAAATGCACAACGAGCTTTACTGCAGCTTTGCTGCAGGAATAGCGAGTGGATATAATAATAAAGAAGTCCTAACATTTGTAAGATTACAGAGTAGCTCGATGGAAGATTACAAAATGCACAACGAGACTCTCCTTGAGCTGTGACAGGCACACGGAAAGACATTGCACATATGGAGGGTGAAACTCCATAGTGAGAACGGGCTTCTCTGTTATTGCATCGTAACAGGAGGTAACTGCACATACATTGCTTCAAAATCTTAAAACCTGTTTAGTATAAGGGAGAAGAAAAACACATTGTATTAAAGGATGGATGAACGAAATCTCTAGATATTCTGTTTTTATTGATGTTCAAGAATTTTTTTAAGGAGTTCAACTTTTACCAGTATTCTTTTGTTTGATGACGTTATTACGCCATCTTTTTGAAATTTGCTCATTATCCGAATACACGTTTCAACAGTTGTTCCAGCCATTTCAGCTATCTCCTGTCTGGTGAGTGTAAAGTCTATGCTTTTATAACCGGTATTATCAACGACCGATTTCTCAGACAGTTTAAGCAGGAGCGAAGCGATTCTTTTTTCGACTTTTTCTGTTGCGATGTTTTTCAGCATCTCATGAGCATCTCTGAGCATGTCGCTGGAATATTTTGCAAACCTGAGTTTGAGATTGGGATATTCCTCCATTATCTTGTCCAGGTTTCTTCGGCTGATTCTTATGACTGAGGCAGACTCCATGACCTGTGCAGACTCGGGATATGGTCTTTTATCCAGTACAGCGGCACAACAGAATATTTCACCGGGTGATTTAATTTCGAGTATAATGTTTTTGCCAGCGAGCGTGTGTTTAATTATTTTAACCCTGTTCTGAGATGCGATGTATAACCAATCAGATGGGTCACCTTCAAAAAAGATATATTCGTCTTTTGTAAACTCACGCTTATCAAATAAAGGACTTATCTTTTTTAATTCCTCTTCCTTCAGGGTTGAGAATATATCGCTTTTTTTAAGTGTTTCTACTATCATTTATTAGTTTTTCGAAGTGCCACGCTTCTTTCAGATGCTGTAATTATTTAGAGTGTTCCATCTTTTCAGGCTCGCAGAGTAACTCAGGATTTACTGATACCTGCCCGCAGTTTGCACATTTAAAGCGAAGATTATGAACTTTATTATGGCAAAATTGAGGGATTTTCACCTGTTGAATTCCACACCAGTCAGCTTTTTTGCCTCTGCCCATAACTTTACATATGCTATCAGCCTTGAGGGAAACAGCTCCGCAATTAGCGCAGATAAATGCAGGTGTTTCTTTCGGAACCGGAACATGTTTTTTTGGTTTACCTTCAGACATAGTTATAGACTCCTTTCCAGATAATATGCAGTATCCTCTTCAAAAATTTTTTAGGTGGAATTGTGCTTTACCCCGTTAGAGATTGTGAAATCTCTAACGGGGTTTATTGAGAATAATAATAAAATAGTGATGAAATTACAAATAAATTTTTCTTTAGTATGAAATTTTTTCAATGTAACCGGTAACCGTTCCGGCTATTTCCCCAGTGCGCCACCGCATTTTTTACAGTATCGAGCATCTTCCTCATGAAATTTTAATCCACATGAGATGCAGGAAGGTTATGCTCAGCATAAAAAATCATCCCCGATGAAACAAAGATAATCGATAATACGATATACGCAATACGGATGACAATGATATGTGTCAGGTTTAACTTTTGAAAGAAAAAATGTTTATCTCTCAGAAAACGGGTAAGACGGAGGAATCGCAAGACACGGAATACACGCAGTATCTGATAGCTCTCACCAACGAAAAATATAGGCACAATCGCTATCAGATCTATAAGAGAATATATATTAAAGAATTGTTTCACCTTTGAGGGCGCAGACCACATTCGCAAAAATACTCTACCACAAAAATTCCCACGATGACGTTTTCGGCAATATCAAGTGAGTGCATTGCATGCTCGGATATCGGGAAGGTTTTGATTATAAAAATCAAAGAAACCACGAAAACAAGGGCAACGACTATAATATCTACAATATCTACTGCCCTGCCGGGTGATGTTACAATGTCTTCAAACCAGAAATGAATTTTTGCCTTTCATGATTTCAGCATTTTTTAACGTTTCCTTTTGATAGTATATTTTCTTAACGATATTATTCGTTTTATTGAGCGTTAGCAAATTTTATCAGCGTCTTATACTCCCCCGGATTACAGAGACCAGTTATCAGTGCATGCTTGTCCCTCTAACGAACATACCATTTTTTAATCAGACTTCAGACTTCGCTATCTTTTTTTCACTCCTATTTTTTTCAGGAGCCCGTGTATATCAACGTAGTTTCTGACAAGGTCTCTCGCTCTGTTCAGTTTTTCCTGCCCCCGTATCTGCAATTTCCCCATTGTTTTTTCTATCCTGTCGACCGTCGCGAATGTATCTTCCTTGACAGAGATTATCGGAACGCCCTGCAGCCGTGCCTTGCCAATGATAACATCATTGGGATGCAGACCGCCTGTCAGGATTATGCACTTTGTTGATGTACTCAACGCTGCAAGCTGTATGTCAGAGCGGTGTGCGCCGGTAATGACTGCCTTGTTTGGTGTTACTTTAAAGTATTTTAAGGCGTTGTTTACATCCATGGCGCCAATTGAAAAGTTTTCAACGAGTTCATCTGTCTTGTCCTGGGCACACAGAATTTTACCTCCGAGAATATCTACGAGGTTCCCCACGGTTACTGCTCCCAGGATGTCATCTTTCGGCAGTAATCCAAAAATCTCCAGCCGGTGTTTTTTCAGATACGGACGTACTTTCTTCTTTATAAACTCTAATGATTCTTCTCTGACTTTATTTAACACAACGCCTGCCAGTCTTTCGCCGAATATCTCTTTTGTAAAAAAGAGGTCATCGATGGTTTCTTCATTTTCCCATGCCTCGATAATGAGGGCTTGCGAATCTGTGGCTTTAACGATCTTTGTGCCATTTATCCCGAAGATTGAACCTTCAAAGAGGTCGGTAGTGCCCGAAATAAGGACAATATCTTTATTGGTGATTGCGTTAATTGCTTTGAGAATCCTTTCTCCGGTGGTCTTCATTTTCCCTGAAAGGGTGGTATTCAGTGTATCGAGTGTTGAGACAAACGGTGACAATGCGGTTACCGGTTCATCAAGATTCAAAACATCTTTAAAAAAAAAGGCATCCGCATCAACAATCACTCCCTCGGATACAATGGGATCCTTTCCGAGTGGTTTAATGTAACCAACGTTATAGCCTTTTTCCTTCAGATTGAGGGAAAGACCGAGAGTAAAGAGAGTCTTGCCTGCAAATTTGTTCATTGAGCCTATGTATAACCTTTTCATATCAACCTCCGTGGATGATTATCCTTGCATCAAGGGCTACCGCACCCTTTGTCTTCACTATCAAAGGATTTATATCAAGTTCGTGGATTTGGGGAAAATCCATAATCAACTGGTTGAGCCTTAACAGGGCATTTACTATAGAGTCTGTATCAACAGCCCCTTCTCCCCGTGTTCCTGTCAACAGACTGTATGTCCTGATTGCCTGAATCATTTCCCTTGCATCGGTTTCTGTAACAGGGATTATTCTGAATGAGACATCTTTTAAAACCTCAACATTTCACAGCAATAGAAGCAGGCTCAAACAGTGATTTAATCATGGAATTAACATACAACAGTTGCTATAAAAAATGAAGTGCGGTTTATATAATATTTTGAGAAACAAGCACAACCTTTTCTGTCTCCTGTTTTGTTATACTGAAAGGCGAGAATCTTTTTTTATGGTGAGCAATTAGTGGGCACACGATGAGCATGAATAGTGAGAAAAAGTTGAATATAAAAGCTGTTATTATTGGTTGGCTGGTAGATACGGTTGGCTCGTTTATTTTTGGAATTCTTATCTCTGTGGCTGCAGGTATTATTCTGGCATCGAAAGGTTTAACAGAGGAGCACATAGCAGGAGAACTGACAAATTCCAGGCTCTTTGTGAACATTTTACTCTTTATCGGCTTTTTGTTTACGTTTCTTGGCGGCTATGTGACAGCATATATTGCGAAAGTAGATGAATTTAAACATGCCTTTTCCATGGGCATCCTGTCATTTCTAACGGGTTTGTTGTTCACTGTCGGGCAAACACCTGAACCAATCTGGTATTTTATTTCACTTTTTGTCATCCCTTTTGCAGTGTTAGGCGGATATTTGAGAAAAATAACAAAGAAATAATACAATATCACCTATGTCAGAATCCCTTGATACGTTCGGCGGCACACAAACCCTACCCTTTAGGGTAGGGATAATACAGGTGCCGCTCAGTATCAACCCTGAGGGCATTCGACTGAGCTCAGCCGAAGTCCAAACTCCGACTTTTAAGTCGGGGACAGTCGAATGGGTTGATTACATTAACATGAATGTTCCTCTTTATGTAAAAGTTCTCATTGCAATCCTGTT
>DAOVVO010000031.1 GCA_030637135.1 Nitrospirota bacterium | reverse complement strand
GAAGCTGTAGCATTTACAAAAAAATTAAGGACTATTCTGCGATATATCAATGTATGTGACGGAAACATGGAACAGGGATCTTTGAGATGCGATGCAAACGTATCAATAAGGCCACACGGTCAGAAAGAATTTGGCGTAAAAACAGAGATAAAAAACATGAACTCTTTTAAGTTTATTGAAAAAGCGCTTGCCTACGAGATAAAAAGGCAGACTAATATTGTCAAAAACGGGGGCACCATTACCCAGGAAACACTACTCTGGAATATCGAAATGGGCAGTACCGAATCCATGCGGTCTAAGGAAGAGGCACACGACTACAGGTACTTCCCTGAGCCCGACCTTATCCCTATAGAGGTTGACATGTTGTGGATTGAGCACATCAAAACTCAATTGGTTGAACTGCCGGATTCAAAACGTGAGAGGTTCATAAGCGCATATAATCTTCCGAAATATGATGCTGATTTACTAACTTCCGAAAGAACAACCGCAGAGTGGTTCGAACAAGCGGTTAAACTCGGTGGTGAACCCAAAAGTGTGAGCAACTGGATGATGGGTGAACTTTTGAGATGTCTCAATGAAGAAAACAAACAAATTGAAGAGTGTGGGTTAAGACCCGAACAACTCGTTAATTTATTGAAATTAATAGATAAAGGTATAATAAGCGGAAAGATTGCAAAGACTGTTTTTGGAGAAATGTATAAAACCGGAAAAAATCCTGATGCCATTGTAAGCGAAAAAGGCCTCTTGCAAATCAGTGAAGCAGAAGATATAGAACCAATAATAAATGATGTATTGGCAAAAAACCCTAAAGAAGTTGAAAGATTCAGGGCAGGGGAAGAAAAACTTCTCGGGTTTTTTGTCGGACAGATAATGAAAGCAACAAAAGGGAAAGCAAACCCTCAAACCGTAAATGAATTATTGAAAAAGAAACTGAGGTGAAATGGAAAAGGTTCTTATCGTAGAAGACAAGGATTCTATGGCACAGATGCTCAAGGAAACCCTTGAGTTAGAAGGCTATGTCGTTCTCATTGCAAAAGACGGCGACGAGGGAATAAAGAAAATAAAAAAGACGAAAGTAGATATTTTAATAACAGATCTTAAGTTACCCAAAAAAGACGGCCTCAAAGTTCTTAAAGCTTCTAAACAAGAAGATCCTCTCATCCCTGTGATAGTTATGACTGCCTTCGGGTCTATTGAAACTGCGGTTACCGCCATGAAATTAGGAGCCTTTGATTTTATAACAAAACCCCTGGATACAGACCATCTGCTTATGCTCATCAAAAGGGCACTTGAAAACCAGAGACTTATTACAGAGAATATGCTTCTCAAGGACAAGCTCTCGAACATGCTCTTTAAGGACAAGCTGTCCGATCAGCTCGGGATGCCTACAATAATAGGAAAAAGCTCTCTGATGGTTGATGTAGCACAGAATATACAGAAAGTTGCATCTGCAAAGACGAGTGTACTTTTGCTTCGAGAATCCGGCACAGGAAAAGAGCTCTTTGCAAGGGCAATACACTTTTTGAGCCCACGAAAGGAACATCCCTTTATTACAATAAATTGCGCAGCTATTCCGAGAGAGCTCCTTGAGTCAGAACTGTTCGGTCATGAAAAAGGCTCATTTACAGGAGCTGAGAACAGAAAACTCGGCAAATTCGAACTTGCTGATAAAGGCACCGTATTCTTAGATGAAATCGGCGAAATGGATATGAGTCTGCAATCAAAATTGTTAAGAACGCTCCAGGAGGGAGAAATAGAAAGGGTCGGGGGTACAAAACCACTGAAGGTTGATGTCAGGATTATTGCTGCAACAAATAAAAACCTTGAGGCAGAAGCAGCACACAAGTCTTTCAGAGAGGACCTCTACTACAGGCTGAGTGTTTTTCCAATCACAATCCCTCCTCTTAAAGAGAGGAAGGAAGATATACCGAATCTGGTTGAGTATTTTGTATCTAAATATTCAGCAGAGATGAAAATTCCCCAGAAGAATGTCATACCAGATACCATGGAAATCCTGAAAAATTACACATGGAAAGGAAATATAAGGGAGCTTGAAAATGTCATAGAAAGGGCATTGATCCTCTGCGAAGGAGATATAATAACACAGGAACATCTGAGATTGGCCCCGTCAATCGCTCATATGGGGACACTCCAAAATATTCCACTTAACGGTACCCTCAATGAGGCAGCCAGTGTAGCGCTCAGGATCGCAGAGACACTGAGAATCAAAAAAGCCCTTGAAAGCACCCATGGCAATAAAAGCAAGGCAGCAGATCAGCTCAAAGTGAGCTACAAGACTCTTCTTACCAAGATTAAAGAGTACGGGGTAGAAAGCTAAGTCCTTCGACACATAAATTCGGTGACAAGTTTTTTTCGGACATCGGCTGAGCTCAGTCGAAGCCCTCAGGACTTAGTGCTGACTTCGGCGAGCTCAGTCGAGTCGAGTGAGCAGAAGTGTTGATAACGTTGTTTAAAATACGTCACCATACGTGCGAATCGAAGTACTAAACACTATATAAATTCCAAGTCCTGACGCCAACAAACAAAGAACGCTCAGCGTTCCAAATAATAACCAATAACTCAAAATACTGAATTTTTTAATGTTTTGAATACAAAGGAATGAGAATTGGAGTTTGGGATGTGTTTTTTGTGATTTTACGTTCTACACTTTATTCGCATTGACAGCGGAGCAGATTTGTGTGGGTGATTTATTCTCTATCAACTGCTTTTTTATTTGCTACAAGTGATGCCTTAACCAAACGTGCACTTGCATTACGAGATGAGTATCTTGTAGCGTGGGCACGATTATTATTTTCACTTCCCATTCTTTTCATAAGCTTAATGTTCATTGAAATACCACCGTTAAATAGATCCTTCTGGGTAGCAACGTTATGCGCTCTGCCTTTAGAGATAAGTGCTATCATTTTATATACAAGGGCCCTCAAAATCTCACCAATCAGCCTCAGCGTACCCTACCTCGCTTTGACACCTATGTTTTTAATCATTACTTCATATCTCCTTCTCGGAGAAAAAGTTTCCATGAGCGGTGGTGCAGGAATTTTCCTTATTGCAGCAGGCAGCTATTCACTGAATCTTCATAAAGCCAGGCACAGGCTTATAGACCCACTAAAAGCACTATATAACGAAAAGGGTTCTGTCTTGATGATTATCGTTGCATTCATATACAGTATTACATCCTCGCTCGGGAAAATAGCGATAGAAAACTCCTCCCCTCTTTTTTTTGGCAGTTTTTATTTTATACTTATAACTTTTTTCTTTACGCCTATCGCAGTTTTAAAAAACAAAGGCAACATTGTTTTCACAAAAAGAGATATAATTCCTCTTACATCTATTGGCATAACCTATTCCCTGATGATTATTACCCATATGCTCGCTCTCAGTCTCACCAAAGTTGCATACATGATTTCAATCAAAAGGTCGAGCCTGCTCTTCAGCATTTTTTATGGATATCTTCTCTTTAAAGAAGAAAAAACGAGCGAAAGGGCACTTGGTGGTATAATAATGTTTGCAGGTTTTGTGCTGATTATTTTGAGCACATAATGTTTATATCTTTAAAAAACGTGACTCTGCATATCTATGCTGTTATAAATAGCGATATCTCATGAAAGCTCTGATTACAGGAGCAACCGGCTTTATAGGGAGCCACCTTGTAGATGAACTCTTTAAAAGAGGATATAAGGTAACCTGTCTTGTAAGAAAAACATCGGATATCACGTGGCTTGAAGGACTTGATATAGAAATTATCGAGGGAGACTGCTCTGTTCAACATTCCCTTGACCAGTGCGTGAAAGGGCAAGATTATATTTTTCATTTAGCCGGGTTAACAAAAACCCATTATAAAGACAATTTTTATTCTGTAAATACGAAAGGCACAGAGAATATTATAGAAGCAGTCAAACAGTTCAATCCAGAGATAAAGAGATTTGTATATCTGAGCAGTCTCTCTGCTTTCGGCCCAAAGAACATCGACAGTATACCAAACGAAAACAACACGCCACATCCTGTATCAGATTACGGTATGAGTAAACTTATGAGTGAAGCAACGATCCTAAAATATAGCACTCTTATCCCCGTGTCTATACTGAGGCCCTCCGCAGTTTATGGGCCGAGAGATAAGGAGTTTTTTTTATTCTTTAAATTTATCAAGAAAGGGGTGTTCCCTTACTGGGGGAACGGATATACGTCTTTGATATATGTCGATGACTTAATAAATGCTCTCCTGCTTACCATAGAAAATGAAAAAGCTGTCGGAAATATATATTTTATTTCAGATGACGTAATCTATACTAATAACGAAATTATAAAAGAAATAGCCTCAGCACTGAATGTAAAGGTCTTTAAAATAAAAATACCCAAGCCCATGTTACCAACTATTAGCTTTTTTAGTGAAGGAATTAGTAAAATTACAGGCACAAACACAATGATAAACAGGGATAAGATAAAGGAAATCATACATACAGAGTGGGTGTGTGATATTACAAAGGCAAAGAATGACCTCTCTTTCGAACCAAAAATTGGAATAAAAAAAGGAATACAATGGACAGCAGACTGGTACAGAATTCACAAATGGCTGTAAAAAAAGAAACAGACATTTTTGACAAGTGTTGCAGGTTCACTGCAGCGAAAGAAGCCATGGAAGCAGGTATTTATCCTTACTTCCGTGTAATAGAGAGCGCACAAGACCCCGAGGTTATTGTTGATGGAAAGAGCATGATAATGATTGGCTCAAATAATTATCTCGGACTAACCAACCATCCCGCAGTGAAAGAGGCGGCTATTGAAGCCTTGCGTAAATACGGAAGCGGCTGTGCCGGATCAAGATTTTTAAACGGGACCCTTGATATACACGTTGCCCTTGAATCAAAGTTGGCACGCTTCATGAAAAAACAGGCAGCACTGGTCTTTACAACAGGCTTTCAGACCAATCTTGGTGTCATATCTGCCCTTGCAGGCAAAGACGATGTAATCTTAATTGATAAGATGGACCATGCCAGTATAATTGACGGGTGCAGACTCTCTTTTAGTGAAATAAAAAAATACAAACACAATGATATGGAAGATCTCGAAAGACTTCTTCAACAATACAATGATAAAGGCAAACTTATAGTAGTTGACGGCGTCTTTAGTATGGAAGGGGATATCGTTGATCTCCCTAATGTCGTAAGACTTGCAAAGAAATACGGCGCAAGGGTTATGGTCGATGATGCTCATGGCATTGGTGTACTTGGTAAAAATGGACGCGGAACTGCCGAGCATTTTGGTTTAGAAGACAAGGTGGACTTAATCATGGGCACATATTCTAAATCCCTCGCATCTATAGGTGGATTTATAGCTGCTTCAGAAGAGGTTGTTCACTATATAAAACATTTTGCACGGTCCCTGATTTTCAGTGCCAGCCCTCCTCCCGCCTCCATAGCCTCTGTCAGTGCTGCAATCGATATCATTAATGGGGAGCCTGAAAGGAGAGCGCGTCTGTGGCATAACACCACTAAGATGCTCAGGAGTTTTAAAGCGCTTGGTTTTGACACAGGACAAAGTAAAACACCTATAATACCCCTGATAATTGGTGATGACAAGAAGGCCTTTACAATGGCAAAAATGCTCCACGACAGGGGAATTTTCGCAAATGTGGCGGTATGTCCAGCAGTACCTAATGGTAAGGCTTTAATACGGACAAGCTACATGGCAACCCATACAGACAAACATCTCGACAAAGTCCTCAAGGCATTTGAAGAAGCTGGTAAATTGCTGGGAATCATCTGAATAAATTTAGAAGTGCTGAAGAGTGAAAATACAGAAGATAAAACAGTCTGGAAACAATTGTTACGTTAAAAATTTTCTCGCTCCTGTGCTTCCTGACGTTCGGGCTCATGTGAAAAGGAATAGATCAAGTTGATCGAGGTTCTACCCGCTGACGACAAAAAAACTTTTAGAGAGTTCCTCCATTTCCCCTTTACATTATATACAAAGGATTCATTCTGGGTTCCTCCACTTCTGAGAGACATAAAAGAACAATTTTCACCGCACAACCCATTTTTTAAACACGCAGAGGTTGCCCCATTCATTGCACATTCTCATGGTAATGTTGTGGGAAGAATAGCGGCAATATACAACGAGGCACACATACAGTTTCATGGAGAACAAGCTGGTTTTTTCGGCTTTTTTGAATGTATAGATGAAAAAGCTGTCGCACATGCCCTGATAAATACAGTAAAACAGTGGCTCAGGGCAAAGGGAGTATCATTATTGCGGGGACCAATGAATTTTTCTTCAAATGAAGAGTGGGGATTACTAGTGCACGGTTATGATAATTCACCAATGCTTATGATGCCATACAACTTACCTTACTACCAGACCCTCCTTGAGGGGTGTGAACTTACAAAAGCAAAGGACCTCTTTGCCTATATATTTGATATCCCGGAAAAACTCCCGGAAAAGACATACAGGGTTGCGAACATAGCTGAAAAGGGGGGAGTAAAAGTCCGTCCTTTAGACATGAAATCCTTCCAACAAGAAATGTCCGTTTTTAAAAGCATTTATAATTCAGCATGGGAAAAGAACTGGGGTTTTGTGCCCATGACTGATGAAGAGATTGAATACATGGCTAAGAAATTAAAAGTCATAATAGTTCCTGAGCTCGTATTAATAGCTGAACGTAAAGGAAAGACAATAGGGTTCATAATGTTTTTACCTGATTTTAATTATGTACTGAAAAAACTCAATGGACGTCTCTTGCCATTTGGGGGATTAAAAGCACTCTGGTATTCGAGAAAAATAAAAAACCTCCGCCTCTTACTGTTTGGAATAACGCAGGGGTACAGGAGGCGGGGTGTTGATGCCCTCTTGCTGGCAGAGGCACTGGAGATTATTAAAAGAAAAGGGTTTAAAAAAATTGAATTCTCCTGGATTTTAGAGGATAATTATCCGGTTCAGAGGATAATAAAAATGGTGAATGGCAAACTGTATAAAATATACAGAATTTATGAGACTGAAATGTAAGCTTAAACAGTTCAAACTATTTTAATCGTTCAAAAACATATGGTTTGAACTGCTTGACCTGATTGAACGGTTTGAACGTATTACTCTTTACATAACCCGGTAATTTCATAAAACTAAAATATACGAAAAACCAGATGCTTATCAATAAATTATTATGACCAGAATCATCGCCGACTTTCATGTCCATTCAGGTTACAGCCGTGCAACGAGCAAAGATATGAACGTTGTGAACATGGCGTCATGGGCAAAGAAAAAGGGGATAAATCTCCTGGGAACAGGGGACTTCACACATCCAGTTCACTTTTCAAATTTAAGGTCAGGGCTCAATCCTGCCGGCACCGGCCTTTATACATCCCCGTTGGAACCTTCTGTTTTTTTCATATTCACTGCAGAGATAAGCAGTATCTACTCATATAAAGGCAAAGTGAGGAGAACCCATAACCTTATTATGGCTCCAAGCATCGAGATCGCTGAGAAAATTAACAGGACGCTCCAAAAGACAGGGAATTTGTCCTCTGATGGAAGACCCATTCTCGGCACCCCTGCAAAAGACTTACTGAAGATAGTATTGGATATTTCAGAAGACTGTCTCTTTGTGCCTGCCCATGTATGGACTCCGTGGTTTTCTCTTTTTGGAAGCAAATCAGGCTTTGACTCTATAGAAGAGTGTTTTGATGAATACGCTCAGTATATCCATGCAATTGAAACAGGCCTTTCTTCTGACCCCGAGATGAACTGGAGACTTTCTGCACTTGATGACATTGCCTTGATATCCAATTCCGACGCCCATTCCCCCAGTAAACTCGGGAGAGAGGCAAACGTATTTCATTGTGATATGGATTATTACGCTGTTATAAATACCATTAAGAAAAAAGATAAGGCACGCTTTCTTTACACCGTAGAATTTTTCCCCCAAGAAGGCAAATATCACTTTGACGGTCACAGACAATGCAATGTGTTATTTTCCCCGGACGAAACAAAAAAACACAACCGCACCTGCCCCGTATGTAAAAAACCTATCACCGTTGGAGTTATGAGCAGGGTGGATGAGCTCGCTGATAGAAAGGAAGGGTTTATTCCTGACAATGCAATACCTTCAAAGCATCTTGTACCGCTGCAGGAAATTATTGCAGGAGCATTTAACGCAGGCAGTAATACCGTTATGGTTAAGAAAGAGTACGAAAGGCTCGTTGCCTCGTTTACGGAATTTGAGATTCTTCTTGACCTGCCTGAAAGCGAGCTTTATAAAATTACTCAAAAAAAGATTGCTGAAGGAATTTTAAAAGTGCGCTCGGGGGGAATAGACATTATTCCCGGTTATGACGGTGAATACGGGAAAGTATCCATATTTTCCAAACGATCCTCAGAGACAAGACAAGAACAATCCTTGCCCGTGGAACCAGAACAGAGGGGCTTGTTTTAACTTTTTATTTTTTTCAATACCAGCACTGCATTCACCCCGCCGAAGCCAAAGGAATTCGAAATGGCACTATGTATCTTTTTATCTGTTAAGGAATTGACATGGTTAAGGTTACAATCAACATCCTGATTATCAAGGTTGATTGTCGGAATTATCGTTTCCTTGCTTATTGACAGGGCGGTTAGTGCAGCTTCTACCGCACCTGCTCCGCCGAGCATATGCCCTAACATAGACTTGCTGGAGCTTGTGGGAATTTTATATGCCCTTTTACCGAAAACCTTTTTGATAGCCTGTGTCTCTGTGATATCGCCAAGAACAGTCGATGTGGCATGCGCATTGATATACTCAACTTCATCAACTGATACACATGCATCTTTTAATGCTCTTTCTATTGCGAGAGCCTCTCCTGTGCTTTCAGGTTTTGTTTGATGAAATGCATCAGAAGACGTTCCGTAACCGGCCAGTTCTGCATAAATCCGTGCCCCTCTCTTTAAAGCATGCTTGAGTTCTTCAAGCACAAGCACCCCTGCTCCTTCTGCTATCACAAAGCCGTCTCTATCCCTGTCGAAAGGCCTGCTTGCTTTTTCAGGTTCATCATTTTTTTTTGACAATGCACCTGCCGAGCCGTAACCACCAACAGCCAACTTACAGATTGGCGCTTCTGTCCCGCCTGCAAGCGCTAAATCAATTTCTCCACCCCGGATTAATCGTGCTGCTTCACCAATTGCACTTGTCCCTGAGGCACAGGCAGTTGATATCCCTAAAACATGACCCTTTATCCCAAGCCTCATTGAGATATAAGATGACGCCATATTTATTGTGCTTGAAGACATCAGGTACGCTGAAAAGGGTTTACCCTTCAAAAAATGCTGCTCCATCGCCTTTTCCATTGTAGTTATCCCCCCTCTGCTTGAACCGATAATTACCCCTGTTCTCAAAACTTCTGAGGCGTCAAGCTCTAATCCTGAATCTTCAAAAGCCATAAAAGAGGCTGCAGCAGCATACTGGATAAAGGGGTCGAGTCTCAGTATATCTTTTTGGGGGATATAATCCTGGGGGAGAAAATTCTTTAGTTCACCTGCTATCCTGCTCGGCAATGCAGAACCATGAGAATCGAATTTCGTAATTTTTCCTATACCAGAAAAACCTTTTGTCAGATTCTGCCACGTAGTCTTTATATTATTGCCGAGAGGAGTTACCACGCCAATTCCGGTAATCACAAGATTTTTCATTGTAGACTATATTAGCACAGGAGGTTTACAAATGAATCGTGCATATTCAGAAAACCGTAATAGGCTATGAGGTTATTAATTGATTAGTCTTAAGATTTTAAACGATACGAACTACATTACCGTGTAACACGTGACAAATCTTTTAAGGTTTCTGTATATAGAAAATTATCTCTTTAAAGGGTATTATAATAAAGATGTCCAAAATTGATACTGCGCTATCCCTTTTCAATCAGGGCTTTAATTGTGCTCAGGCACTGCTTATGGCTTATGGTATTGAATTAGGCCTCAATCGTGAGACTGCACTAAAAATTGCCACTCCCTTTGGCGGCGGAATGGGGCTCATGGGTGAGACCTGTGGAGCAGTAACAGGGGCATTTATGGTTATTGGCCTTAAATATGGAATTACAACGCCAGACAGAAATGAAAAAATAAAAACGTATGAACTTATCGGAAGATTTGCAGAAGAATTCAAATCCAGCATTACTGTACACTCTATTGTGTGCAATGAACTCCTGGGTTTTGATATAAGTTCTAAAAAACCACATAATCATGATACCGGTGACATTATAAACGAGAAATGCCCTCACTATGTCAAAAAAGCTGCTGAAATATTAGAGGAAATACTGTGAAAAAGCTCAGCCATTTTAACAAGAAAGGGCAGGCAAGAATGGTTGACGTAAGCGGAAAACCATTAACCCTCAGGGAAGCTGTTGCAACAGGCTCTGTTCATATGAAAAAGCAGACCCTCAAACTTATTACAGATAAAAAAATCTCAAAGGGAGATGTCTTCGAAACCGCTCGACTTGCAGGAATAATGTCAGCAAAAAGGACAAGCGATCTTATCCCCCTCTGTCATCCCCTTGCAATAGCTTCGGTATCGTTGGATTTCACTATTAACAAAAAAAACAACAAGATTGATATCGAGGCACAAGTCAAAAATACAGGGCAAACTGGAGTTGAAATGGAGACACTTATGGCTGTTTCAGTTGCCGCACTCACTATTTATGATATGTGTAAGGCTGTTGACAGAGGAATAGTTATCTCTGACATTATGCTCATGGAAAAACGTGGTGGTAAAAGCGGTGTATGGAAGAGATGAAATATCAAAAATAGTTTTTTTAAAAATTATTATCCAAAATTAAAACCATCCATCCAACAAGATACTTTAAAATTTTTATCTCTCCCTCTATTTTTCAAATTCATTGTGAGCCCCGTTAGAGATTTTACAATCTCTAACGATATGAGCCGACGGTGGCTTTTTACCCCATAAGACCTTTGGTCTCTTACGGGGTAAACTTTTTTGAACGGCGCATCAAACCTGAGGCATTAACCGTTTTTTAGTGGATTAAATTTTTTTACTTTTCTCTCTAAGCTTTTCAAGCTCTCTCAGAGCCTTATCATTCGTTGGATCCCAACTCAGCGCAGCTTCAAATTGTCGGATTGCTCTCTTATACATACCGTAATTAACATAGATATTTCCAAGACATATGTAAAAGTTAGCATTGTGAGGCTCTAATTCAATTGCCTTGAGAATGGTTTCCTCTGCTTCTTTATTTCTATTCGGCATCTTACTCAAAGCTAAAGACAAATAAGCCCAGTAAGTAGCCTTGTTAGGATCTTTCCTTGTTGCTCCACGTAAAAAATCAGTGGCTCCCCAAAAATTTCCGGTTTTATATTCTCCTATTCCTCTTTTAAATTGCTCTTCTGCTTTCGATGTTTCGTCGACAGGAACATTCTCTTCCTTTTTCTTAAGGAGGATTGCATCGTATTCTTCCCGTTTGGATTGATCATTCAACGTTTCAAAAGCCTTATTGATAAAAGTAAAAAGATCTGTGAGTTTGGCACTCATCTCAGGTGATGGTAAATGGTAGTGGACATCAGGATGGTAGATCCTCGCCATCTTTAAATATGCCTTTTTTATATCAGATAAAGATGCCTTGAAATTGACTTTAAGGATATCATAATAGCTCAAGCGTTGTTCGGAAAGCTGTTCATGGAATTCGCTGATATCCTGTAGAAAGGAATTTTGCTCTTCATTTGATCTTTGTTCTTTACTCATCAACCCTTCATGTATAAGACTATCAATTTTAACTTTTACCCTGACAAGATCTGAGGATAAACTGTTTTCTTTAAATTCAAAAGTTCCTTCTTCCCACAAAAAAACGCTGAAAATCATCTCTTTTATCTGATTTTTTAATTCAACAAAAAGGGTCTTGGGGTTCAGATAGCCAAGCTCTACAAGCGTTATCCCTTGACGTTTGCCCGTTTTCTTCGATTGTTGCAAGGACTCGTCACGCTGCTCGTTTGTTATTTTGCCGTCCTTCGTGAGCAATACCCCAAGACGCTCTTCCAACTGATTAGAAGAGACAAAAATCACATACCCGTCTTCTATGTAAATTTCTTTCTTAATATCATTGTTTGTTATGGTAAG
>DAOVVO010000066.1 GCA_030637135.1 Nitrospirota bacterium | reverse complement strand
GTATATGAGAAAATACTTTCTAATATTGAAGAAGTAAAAAGCCGGGGTGGTACAGTAATTGCCCTTGCGGTAGAAGGAGACAATACTATTGCATCCCTCGTTCGGCATACAATATTTATTCCCAGAATAAATCCATATCTTTCAACAGTTCTTTTTACCGTTCCCCTGCAACTTCTCGCATACCATATAGCGGTTTTAAGGGGGTGTGATGTTGACCAACCCCGGAATCTCGCAAAGAGTGTGACAGTGGAATGATCAATTAAGAAGAAATAATATAAGAATTAAATAAGCAAATTAAACATTTTTGGTAAATAATCTGTTAAAATAAAAATTATAAACAAGACAAACCCGTTAAGAAAGTTTCATTATAGTGCCTAGGTTTAACAGGGTAACCTCTTTTCTCATTTTTAATGTATGCGCTCAATAAATAAACAAACGCTATTGAAAGGCCTTAATCCTCAACAGAAGGATGCTGTTCTTCGTACAAAGGGTCCTCTTCTTGTACTCGCGGGTGCCGGGAGTGGTAAAACAAGGGTAATCGCGTACAAATTTGCTTATTTAACAAGTGCACTTAATTCACACCCATCTTCGATACTCACCATGACGTTTACCAATAAAGCTGCTGAAGAGATGAGGCAAAGGATAGAAAAACTTATAAATAAAAGTGTAAAAGGGTCGTGGATAGGCACGTTCCATTCGATGTGTAACAGGATCTTAAGAAAGGATATTGAGAAGTTAGGGTTTAAAAGAGAATTTGTAATTTATGATGAGGATGATACATGTAATCTTATACGTTCTATATTAAAAGAATTTAGAATTCATGAGGCCATTTATAAGGGGATTGCATCGAAGATAACTTCACTGAAGGCATCTCTCATCGGCCCAAAAAAATTTCTTTCCATTACGAATAATAATGACGATCATTACGGCTTTGATGAGAAATTCGCGAGAGTCTACGTAAGATACCAGGACGAGCTCAAGAGAAACAATGCCCTTGATTTCGATGACCTCATAATGCTTACCGTAAAACTCTTTGAAAAACATCCTGATATTCTCAAGAAATATAACAATGAATTTTCCTATATCATGATTGACGAATTCCAGGACACTAACGTAGCCCAGTACAGGCTTTCAAAATTCCTTGCGGGTACACGTAAAAATATCTGTGTTGTAGGCGATGATGACCAGAGTATTTACAGGTTCAGAGGGGCTAATGTTGAAAATATATTGAGTTTTGAAAGAGATTTTCCAAAAACAAAAGTTGTAAGGCTTGAGCAAAATTACCGGTCTACGCAAAATATTCTTGAGGCAGCATGTGAGATTATCACAAAGAACTCTCTACGAAAGCCAAAAAAACTGTGGAGCGAAAGAGGGGAAGGTGAAAAATTATTCTACTGCATTACAAATGACGAGAGAGAAGAAGCTCGATATATCGCAAGGTCCATACGGGAACTTTATCTTAAAGGGAGACACTCCTATGGTGATTTTTCAGTTCTTTACAGGATAAACCTCCAGTCAAGAGCATTAGAAGAAGCCATGATAGAATATAGTTTGCCTTATAAAGTGATCGGAGGAGTCAGCTTTTATCAAAGAAAAGAAATAAAAGATATTGTTTCTTATCTCAAGTTTATAACTAATCCTGATGATTCCATAAGCTTAAAAAGAATTATTAACTGTCCGCCAAGAGGTATTGGCGCTGCCACTATCACTCGAATAGAAAACGAAGCGAGGAAGAAGAACAAAAGCCTTTTTGAAACAATGAAACATATCACACACAGCAATGGAACAGCAACTGCATTAAAAAAGAAAGTAGGCAGCTTTGTTCGGTTAATAGAAAAACTGATGAGTTATAAAACATCTGATATCCGAAGAATTTTATTACAGATAATTGAAAAAACAGAGTATGTAAAATCGATTGATGAAGAAAGGGCCGAGAACCTTAAGGAGCTTGTCAATTCTGTTGATGGAAAAGATCTGCGGGTATTTCTTGACACCGTAGCCCTTTACAGCAGCTCGGATGATTCCCATGAGGGCGATTCTGTTTCTCTTATGACCCTCCATAGTGCAAAAGGACTTGAATTTCCCGTAGTGTTTATCGCAGGTGTTGAAGATGGTGTTCTTCCTCATTTTCATGCTGTTAAAAGCCCGGAGGAACTTCAAGAAGAACGCAGACTTTTTTATGTAGGAATGACAAGGGCTCAGGACTTGCTGATTCTTTCATCAGCCAGGAAAAGAACACTTTATTCGTTGATACAGAAGCAGGAAGCGTCAAGGTTTTTGAACGAAATGTCACCCGATTGTTATTTGTGCATTGAAAGAAAACCAAGAAGAGAAATTCTTGCTGCACCGGTTGGGGGCCCAATTTCACTAGTTAAGTTCACCCCTTTTATTACAGGTGCCAGAGTGAAACATCCAAAATGGGGTGTGGGTGTTGTACGTGACTGTTATGGTGAAACAGAAGATTTAAAGGTCATGGTGAATTTTTCCTCGGTAGGTGTAAAAAGGCTTTCACTGAGATTTGCTAATCTGGAGAAACTCTGAATGAAAATCGATCATATAGCGAGACTGGCACGACTCGAGCTCTCGGACAACGAAAAAGAATTTTTTGCTCAACAAATGACCAACATTATGGAATACTTTGATAAATTGAATGAATTAGACACACGTGATGTCGAGCCTACTTCACACGTCCTTTCCATGAAAAACATATTTAGGGATGATGAACAAACACCATCTCTTTCGAGGGAAAAAGCTCTCCGCAATGCCCCGGGCAGGATAGATAATTTTTACAGGGTACCTAAAATAATAGAGTAACATATTAAATTTTCAGATCAAAATATGAAGTGTCAAAAACTAAAGAGCAAAAGTATTGTCTCCAGAGAATCTGCCCCCAATTACCAATTTTCATCCCGAATACTTGATACCAATTACCAAAGGAAGTAAAACAGATAAGCGAATCCGGGGTAATGAAAAAATCAAAATGTAAAATGACAAATCAAAATTCAAAGATAAGTCTAATACACTATTGAGAGAAAAAACTGAAAGTGCCACTATAGTGGCTTCCCTTATAATTACTTTGAAAGTCAAAAGATAGATTTTTACATTTTTATATGTCATTTTGATACGTTCGGCGGCACACAAACCCTACCTTTTAGGGCAGGGAAAATACAGGTGCCGCTCAGTATGGCTTCGACTGAGCTCAGCCGAATGTCCAACCCTGAGCAAAGTCGAAGGATTAAGTTGGAGACAGTCGAATAGGTTGATTTTCAATCTTTGATCTTTGATTTTTAGGATTATTTCAACTTAATCACGAAAGAAGGTTTATGATTTGATTGTTGTCGTAATCGATTCGATACGAACTCGTTCTGAGGTGCTTGATATTTGAAATTTAAACCTTTTAATATTGGATATCATTCTGATTTTGAGGAACTATTATGTTAAGGTGCATGCTCAGATCAAAAATACATATGGCTACAGTTACGGATTCTAACATAGCATATGAGGGAAGTTTGACAGTAGACGAGGTATTGCTCCATATTACAGGCATTAAACCGTATGAGCAGGTGATGGTTAGTAACCTCAACAACGGGGAGCGATTTGAGACATATGTAATTCCCGGCGAAAGGAATTCTGGCATTATCTGTCTCAATGGCCCTACTGCACGAAAGGGTACGATAGGGGACAAAATTATAATTTTTTGTTACGAATACTATACGGAAGATGAAATAAAGAATTTTTCTCCAAAAATTATCAGACTTGACGAAAAGAACAGGATTATAGAATAAATACTTTTCATCTTGAGAAAAATCGTTCCGCTCTCCCTCCAATTTTTCCCACATCTTGCATGATATAAAACTTTATAGTATTCTAAAAGACGATGGCGCTTTTTAATTATACGGTGAAGGAAATCACACTCAAGGTTGTATATTACGGACCAGGGTTTTCTGGTAAAACGACGAATCTTCAGCAACTCCATACAATTTTGCCGTCAGATTCAAGAGGAAAACTTATTTCTTTAGCTACAGAGGCTGATAGAACTCTTTTCTTTGATTTTCTTCCGGTAGACTTAGGGAAAGTTAAAGATTTCAATATAAGGATTCAGCTTTATACAGTCCCTGGCCAGGTAAAATACAATGCAACAAGACGTCTTGTGCTTAAAGGTGCTGATGCGGTGGTGTTTGTAGCTGATTCTCAAAAGGGGGTAAGAGATCAAAATATTGAGAGTTTTAATAATATGAAAGAAAATCTCGCCGCAAACAATTTAGATCCTCATGATATCCCTGTTGTAATCCAATATAACAAAAGAGACCTTGAAAACATAATGAGCATTGAGGAACTTAATGGGGTTTTGAACAAACACAATGTTCCTTTTTTTGAGGCTGTTGCAGCCGAAGGCAAGGGGGTTCAAGAGACATTTAAGGATACCATTGATATTTTAGTTAAACACATATCAAAAAAGCATAAAATAGATATTGAAAAGCCTTCTGAAGAGGTTGCACAGAAGACTCTGAAGAAGACAGCTCCGCAACCCAATGTCTTAGAAGCTGAAAAACCTGTTACTGCCCCTCCCATCAATCCGCAGCATTCCATAAAGCCCACGACATTTGACGATACAATTACTCCGGTCAGATCAAAAGAACCGGTAAAGTCTATGGCAGCTCAAGAAACAATTACACAAGCACCTCCTTCCACAGATTTTTCGCAGCTCACACAAGCAATGAGAGAATTAAGGAATGTCTTGTTAGGAATACATTCTTCCCTTAAGGAAATACAGAAAACACAGGACAAAACGCTCAGGGAACTATCTGGATTCAGACAGACATTTTTAGGGGTTTTAAAGAAGAAAAGAGGATGGCGTAAGTTTTTCTAAATTATTATCTTATTACTTCCAGGGTTTTTATAAGTGCTTCTGCTTTTTTAAAAGTCTCAAAATATTCCTTTTCCGGCTCAGAATCTGCCACAATGCCTGCACCAGCTTGAACATACGCGATACCCTTTTTGATAACGAATGTTCTAATAATAATATTTAAATCCATATTACCCGAGAAACTTATATAACCGAGGGCGCCTGTGTACGGGCCCCTGGTTACAGGTTCAAGCTCGTCAATTATCTCCATACATCTTACTTTTGGAACCCCTGTTATTGTCCCTCCCGGAAAAGCGGCTCTTACCGCGTCAAAGCAGTTTTTATGTTTTGCAACCGTTCCCTTACTATTCGAAACAATATGTATGACATGAGAATAATCCTCTGTAATCATAAATTCATCAACGAAAACAGACCCGTAATCAGAGATTTTACCGAGGTCATTACGTTCAAGGTCTATCAACATTAAGTGCTCAGCCCGTTCTTTTTCATTGAGCAACAGGTCCTTTCTCATATTCATGTCACCCTGAGCATCAAGCCCTCTTGGTCTCGTCCCTGCAATTGGTCTTGTTTCAACGGTAGTTCCATGAAAGAGAAGCAGTCTTTCGGGAGAAGAACTGACAATTTGGTAATTCCCCATGTCCAGATATGCAGCAAAAGGGGAAGGGTTGATTGAGCTCAAAATTTTGTAAATATCCCATTGTTCGGTATTACCTATGTAGGCTGATACTCTCTGTGAAAGATTCGCCTGGAATATATCACCTGCCTTTATATATTCCTTGGTCCTTTTCACTATATCTATGTAATTTTTTTTATCCATTTCATGGTTTATAGTAATTGGTTTTTTTAAATGCCCCGGACTTTCTGGATGTTTATCCCTGTTTGAGGTTATTTTCAGATAAAGTTCGTTAATGTTTTCACGTGCTTTGTCATAGGTGACACCATGGTCTTTTACGCGTAATTCCGTAACAAATGCACTGCCGCTAATCCCGGGACAGGATATGATAAGGGTTTTTTTCTCTTTATGGTCAAATGCAATGAACGTATCAATTAACAGAAAATGTGCATCAGGTAACTGCAAGTCATCAACGGCAGTCCTGGGAAGTTTTTCAAAATAATGTACAAAATCATAACTGATAATGCCTACTGCTCCACCTAAAAAGGGAGGAAAATCGGGGAGTGCCTTTATTTTATAAGAGGTGAGTAAATTTTTTAATATCTTTAAGGGTGATGTTGAAGCCAGGATTTTTCTGTCTCTGGCTTCTAATTCCACAATGCCATTTTTTACCTTGAAGATTAAAAAGGGTTCTTTCCCTGCGAATGAGTATCTGGCAATTTTTTCCGGCCCTTTTATGCTCTCAAGGAGAAAGCTGTAAGGTCCTTTGATTGATTCATACGCTTGTTGAGGATGAATAAAAGGTAACTCTACATGAATGGGATGTATTTCACCCCCCTTTGCGTTTTCAATGAATGTGTCTCTCCCGGGAAGGATAACCAATCTTTTTAACTTTCTCTTGTTCGCATTTAATGTTGAATTAACTAGAAGTTGGCACCTGATATAATCAAAAATTAATGGTAAAAAATCAAAATGAAAGATGAGAATTCAAGAACATATATCAAAACAAATGGCAACGTGAAAAATATGGGATAGTTTTTACGTATTGGTTTATGTTATAAATCTCTTTTTTGATATTTAACTAATTTTATGAATTAATCGCTGTTCTTGTGAAAAAACCTCGAATCTCAGTTCTTAAGCTTTATCTCTACTTCAATCCTTTTAAGTGCCTCCATTGGATCGGGCTGTGACATAATAGCTCTCCCTATTACAAGATAATCAGCCCCTTTCCTGAGTGCTTCTTTGGGGGTCATGATCCTTTTCTGATCATCTGATGATGTCCAAGAGGGTCTGATGCCCGGTGTGACTACCAAAAAACCCTGTCCGCATTGAGCTCTGATAATTTCTACTTCCTGTGGCGATGCAACTACCCCGTCAAGACCTGCTTTTAAAGCAAGCTCGGCAAGATGTTTAACCTGTGTGCTTATGCTTTGTTCTATACCGAGTTCATCTCTTAGGGTATTCTGGTCTATGCTCGTTAAAAGTGTGATACCAAGAAGCTTTGGTTTTTCAATGTTTTTCTTAAGTGAATGTTCAGCAAGTGCCTGAGCCGTTTTCTTCATCATTTCAAAGCCACCTAACGTATGAATAGTGAACATGAATACACCAAGCTCTGTGGCTACCCGTGCAGTTTTTTGTACTGTATGAGGAACATCGTGGTATTTGAGGTCAAGAAAAACCTTTTTCCCTCTTGTATGTATTTCATGTATTATTTTCGGGCCAACGGCTGTAAATAACTCAGAACCAACTTTAAATATATTGATATGTTCTTTAAACTTTTCGAGTATATTTATAACTTTGTCATGACTCGCTACGTCGAGGGCTAATATTATACGTCCCTTGGATTCCATATGAAAAATTTAAAATTATATATCATTACTGTCCAAAATAATCTGAAAAGCCTATCCTTATGAGTAATAACCTCTGGAAATTAAAAGCTTTTTGGACAGGTTTTGTCCCGATTCTAAATCAGGTTGCCTTTCTTTGCAAATGCTGTCCAAAACATCCCACCATG
>DAOVVO010000098.1 GCA_030637135.1 Nitrospirota bacterium | reverse complement strand
TGTTTTTCAAAAAATCATATAATAATTCATACAGTTCCTGCTCATTCCTCCTTAAACCGTCCTCTTGAAGATATATCCCTAAACTCTGACTCGCTCCGAGATTCCAGTCTACGACTCGTCTACGACTCATAGAGTAGAGGGTTCCAATGATATATAAATGCAAAATGTAAAATTAAGGATGTTTTTAATTTAGCATTATTTTTTTCCATAATTTTGAACTTTGATTTTTAATTTTTGAATTTTTTCACCGAATCCTTCACTTTTTTGGAGATTATCCAGATTTTGTTATCACCTCTCCTCTCCATCGGAAACAGCCTTTTCCTATCATGCATTAAGGTCATAGATAATCCTTAATCCCTCAAGGGTCAAAAACGGGTTTACGCATGTAATTCCTCTTATATACGGCACGATTAATGATGCAAAACCTCCTGTCGCTACTACTTTTACTGGTATTTTTCGATGAATAGTGCCGGCTCGTGAGAGTTCCTTTTTAATCTCTTTTATGATTCTTTCAACCGCCCCGGCATGTCCCAGCATTATTCCCGAGACTATATTCTTGCGCGTGTCTCCTCCGAGTATCTTGTCCTGTACGTTAAGCTTGACTTTTGGCAATTTTGCGGTCTTTTCCGAAAGGGTATGTGCCGAGATACCCAGGCCGGGCATTATAGCCCCGCCTTTATACTCGCCTTGTGCAGAAACTACACAAAAAGTTGTAGCTGTCCCAAAATCTATCACAATCAAATGCCCTTTGTAAAGCATACGGGCTGCCGCTGCATTGGCAAGTCTGTCTGCCCCGAGTTGAGCGGGTTTTTTTATACTGAAAGTTAGTCCTGTTTTGAGCTTATACGTCACATTGATTGGCTCTAATCCCAGGTTCTTTCTCAAAGCTTTTATTAACAATCTGGTCACCTGAGGAATAACTGAACATATAATTGCATGCTCAGGTGTTTTCATCCGGTGCTGTGTAATAAAAGCCTTTACCCTCTCAACATACTGGCCGCTCAGCGTGGTCTTAAGCCGCATGACATTTTTAATGCCGCCATTATAAAAACCCGTCGTAATGTTTGTATTGCCTATATCAATAAGTAACAGCATTTTAAGGCTTGTGCTTAACGTCTCACTGCTTAATGCTCATGAATTTCAAAAATGATTTTTTTTGTTTAAGAGCGTAACTTCTCCAGCACATACCTTTACAACAGCACCTGAATGAAGCTCTATCATGAGCTCGCCCTCATCGCTAATCCCCTGTGCTATTCCAGATATAACCCTCTCATTCATTCTAACACCGACTTTTTTTCCACGGGTTGAGTCCAGTTGTTGCCATGTATCAAGTAAGACATGCCTTTTACCGTGTAAAATATTCTTATACCAATAATCAAAACTGGAAAGTACAGCTCCCAGCAGTTCTACCCTGTTTATGGGTTTTCCTCTTTCACTTTTCAAAGAAGCTGTAACAGAACGCAAGGTGTGCGGCATCATGTTCAAAGACATGTTTACATTTATCCCGATGCCGACTGCTATAAATTCTATCCTGTCCATATCGGATTTCATTTCTGTCAGTATGCCTGCGACTTTTTTGTTCCTGATAAGGATATCGTTAGGCCATTTTATTACAGCATGTAAGCCAGTAAAGTCTCTGATAGCTGATACAATGGCCACAGCAGCCATTAAGGTAATGAGAGTCGCCTCTTTTGGCACGAACGGCGGTTTCAATAAAACAGTAACATAGAGATTTACCCCTGCAGGTGATATCCATTTCCTTCCAAAACGTCCTCTCCCGTGCTTCTGTGCATCTGCAATAACAACAGTTCCTTCTGAACGAGTGGCTCCTATCTCCATTACTTTATCATTCGTTGATGAAATCACATCATAAAATATGATTTCCCGACCAATAATATCCCCGGTGAATACTGCTTGTAGTGCTTCTTTCGTAGGTATGTCAGGGCTCTTGACTAATCTATATCCCTTTGAAGGGATTGCTGTAATCACATATCCAGACTGCCTCAGGGTTTTAACTTTTTTCCATACCGCTGCCCTGGTGATCCCCAGAAATGTGCTGATTTCCTCTCCAGAAACAAAGCCGCTTTTTTCTTTGAGCAATTTTATAATCTGTCCGTTCAGCATTCTCTCAATAAGCGCGCTTTTTTTAGTTAAACTACCGTGGGTTTTATAACGTTCGGTAACCCCTGTTTACGGAGTCGTGACAATCAGACCACACAGAAACTCTTCTGGTTTCGAGCATATACATGAAATCTTAGATATTAGGTTCTTATCCCGATTATGTGGTAAAAAGGGTTCACGTAAGTAATCTTTTCCTCAGTTGCTGAGTACAAATTTCGTGCTGTTATTCTTCTTTCAACCTTCTCACGTCAACCTTGCCTTTTAGTCCCTGCTTAAATCTTTCAGCATCTTTTTCAGTGCCAACAATTGCACCGTAATGCATTGGAATTGCAATGTTCGGCTTGATATCGAGTGCTGCCTTTATTGCTTCATCCGCAGTCATAACATATGTTCCTGATACTGGCAGGAGTGCAATATCAACATCTAATGCCTTCATCTCGGGGATGTAGTCAGTGTCACCTGCAATATAAATCCTCTTTCCTCTTACCGTAAATATATACCCCACCCAATCCTGGTCCTTTGTATGGAACTGTTTATCAATATTGTAAGCAGGCACCGCTTCTATTTCTATCCCTTGTACTGTAATCTTATCTCCGGGTTTTACAGTTTTAACGCGTCCAGAAAGTTTTTCTGCACAATCTGACGTTGTTACAATAACGGTAGCGGAACCCTGTAATTTCTCCACATCTTCCGGGGAACAGTGATCAAAATGATCGTGCGTAATCAGGATTACATCTGCCGTGTCTGTTTTTTTGATTTTAAAAGGATCTGTATAAATTATCTTTTCGCCTGTGATTTTAAATGTATCATGTCCGAGCCAATGAATTTCATTCAGCATTGTCTTGTCCTCCTTTCCTTCTGCATTACCAGCACACAGGGTTATTACGAAAAAAATAATAAAAATCATTATTTCTCAATAGTTTTCGCCTTTCTATCACATAAAAAAAGCATGGGAAAGCTCCCTGTCTCTTACCCTCATCTGATTCGCCACTATAAAGGCGCCACGGAATTCTGCCTTCGTTCTCATGAAATTATATCACACCGACAGAGAAAGAAGAAACGCAGATTTAAGTATAATGAAGTGAGCATTAAAAAACCTTTCCTATGGTATAATTGCAGATAATTATTAAAAAAATCCTCTAAAATGTATTACAAACAAGAGTTTATGACACCTCACAAAAACATATTAAGCCTCATTGGCAATACCCCAACTGTTCGATTAAATCACATACCTTCCCCTGAAAACGCAGAAATATGGGCAAAACTTGAGGGAGTTAACCCTGGAGGTTCTGTCAAAGACAGAATCGCTCTCTCTATGATAGAGACGGCTGAAAAGGATGGGATATTAAAACCCGGTAGCACCATTATAGAGTCAACAAGCGGCAATACAGGTATCGGGCTCGCCCTGGTTGCTGCTGTCAAGGGATACAGGATTATACTTACAATGCCTGAAACCATGCCTGTAGAGAGGAGACAGATATTTCAGGCTTTTGGGGCAGAATTAGTCCTCACACAGAGTTCAAAGGGGATGTTAGGTGCTGTTGAAGCGGCTGAGATATTGTTGCAAAAACACCCTGAATATTTCATGCCTATGCAGTTTGAGAATTCCGCAAACCCTGAAATCCATCGCAGAACCACAGCTCTTGAGATTCTTGATACTCTTGGGCCTGACATAGACGGTTTTGTAGCAGGTATTGGCACAGGCGGAACAATCACCGGTATAGGAGAGGTGTTGAAATCCAGGAAACCTGACATATGGATTACAGGGGTAGAGCCTGCCGGCTCACCTGTACTGTCAGGAGGAAATCCAGGACCGCATAACATTGTGGGTTTAGGAGCAGGTTTTTATCCCGGTGTTTTAAACACAAAAATATACGATGAAATAATTCCTGTAACTGATGACGATGCGGCTCATATTACCAGACGTTTAGCATCAGAAGAGGGCATCTTTGCAGGTATTTCCTCTGGTGCTGCTGTATGGGCATCCCTTAAGGTAGCATCAAATTTGGGTCATGACAAAAAGATAGTCGTGATTCTGCCTGACCGCGGAGACAGGTATCTAAGCACCGGGGTTTTTTCTCCCTCATCAGCACAGGTCAAAGATTAAAGCACCCTCTACTCTTCCGCTAAGCGTGATCGCCCGTCTCACGTCAACTCCATGTGCCACATGAATTAAACAGTTCTCTCGTCCTGATGAAACTTCCTGGAGCGGGACATTCAGAAGAAGTACCAGCGTGTTCTACATCGCCGCCTGAGAACGTAAGGGGTAGGCGTTTTATGTTTTTGGTTTTCTCTTTTTTCCATTGTGCCCCCCTTAATTTATTCTATCCAGAGGACATTCTCTGCATTTTGGTTTTGGTTTGCAAAAATCCTTGCCTAATTTAACAAACAAGGCATGGTATTCATTAAACAGCGCTATATTCTTTGAAAGGCTCTTATGAAACATTTCCTGTATTTCGTGATACGTTGCTTGTTCTGAAACAAGTTTATGTCTTGCAAGAACTCTTTTTGTATACGCATCGATTACAAAAACAGGTTTTTCAAGCGCGTAAAGCAGTATTGAGTCTGCTGTCTCAGGGCCGATACCGTTTATATTCAAAAGTTTCTTTCTTATAGAACGCGTGTCTTCAGTCTTCATGTTCTCCATGCTGCCTTTGTAATGGTTTATGAGAAAATGCAAAAACTCCTTAAGCCTTTTAGTTTTTACATTATAATATCCAGCCGGTTTAATCAGTAAAGCAAGCTTATCATGTGCCATCCTTTCCAATGTCTTTGCCCGAAGAACATTTTTCTTTTTTAAGTTCTTTATTGCTCGTTCTACATTTCCCCAGTTTGTATTCTGGGTCAAAATCGCACCAACAGCTATTTCAAAAGGGGTCTCCCCTGGCCACCAGTTCTGCGGACCAAAATCTTTGTACAGGATGGTATATATGCCAGTAAGCGTTCTTCTGTAATTCTTTTTTTCTGTCACCGTTTTCAAGAGAAACACA
>DAOVVO010000123.1 GCA_030637135.1 Nitrospirota bacterium | reverse complement strand
CTTTATTATGGTTATTTTCTCATTTGCAGTAACAAGGCTTATTGATCGACCTATCAAAAATATAGTTAAAGCTATTAAAAGAGTTGAGGAAGGTGATTTGTCTGTAAAAATCAAAACCTCAACAAGCGATGAATTCGGACAGTTAGCAGAGAGTTTCAATGTGATGGTGGAATCGCTGGAGTCGGCAAGACAGGAAGTGGATATGTGTTATTCCCAGCAGATGAAGAGAGCGGCAAAATTGGCTTCACTCGGTGAAATGGCGTCGGCAATAGCACATGAGATAAAAAACCCTTTGGCAGGAATAAACAGTGCAGTTCAGGTTCTTATGTCAGAACTGGATGCAGATGACCCGAATAAGAAAATAATGAATGAAGTCTTGAACCAGGTAAAACGACTCGACCGTGCGGTAAGGGATCTTTTAGCATACGCACGACCTGCTCCTCCCAAAATGTCCTTTAACAATATAAATACTATTCTTAAAAAGGCATTATTTTTCATTGAGCAGGTTGCAAAAAAAGGACAGACTTCCATTGAAACATTTTTTGATAAAAACCTGCCGGAAATAATGGTTGATGGCGATCAAATTCAGCAGGTATTCATTAATATATGTATTAATGCGATTCAGGCAATGCCGGAAGGAGGAACGTTAAAAATCATTACGGATTTAATTCCTTCCGGTGAACTTATAAAGGAATTGCCTAATGCTTTAGATAGAAATGCTGATTGGATGAGAGTAAGATTTGAAGATACCGGTATGGGTATCCCTTCTGAAGATAGCGGAAAGATATTTGATCCTTTTTTTACGAAAAAAGGGAAGGGTACCGGTCTTGGACTTTCTATCAGTCAAAGAATTATAGAGGAACACGACGGAAGGATTACGTTTACAAGCACGCCTGGAAAAGGGAGTATTTTTACAGTATACGTGCCTGTGAAAAACGAGTAAAATGATAAATTAAATCTTTTATATCGTTACGTGTTTGTTTAGAGAAAAAAATTAAAGATACGGACTAACGGCAGCATGTGAGGTCAAAGTTTTTACATACTGAAAGAGAAAAACCTTTTAAGGAGCAAATATGGCACGTGCGCGGATATTAATAGTGGATGATGAAGAGATGATAACATCGTCTCTTAAGAAGGGATTAGAAAAAGAAGACTATGATGTTATCACAGCATCATCCGGTGAGAAAGGAATAGAGAGTTTTAAAGACGGTTCACCTGATATAACACTGTTAGATATAAATCTTCCAATAATGGATGGTCTTAAAGTACTTGATATGATCAAAAAAATTAATAAAGATGCCGTAGTAATCATGATTACTGCTTTTGGCGGTGTTGACAGTGCTGTACGGGCAATGAAATTGGGGGCATATGATTATATTGAAAAGCCATTTGATTTGGACAGACTCAATATAATTATAAAGAAGGCGCTTGAAACAGCAACACTTAAGCAGGAGGTCCGACAGTTAAAGGGTGAACAGCAGGAGAAATATAGTTTTGAGAATATTGTAGGGGAATCCAGCTCTCTTCAAAAGATGATTGAACTTGCACGGAAAATTGCAGAAAGCGATGCTACTACAGTTCTTATACAGGGGAAAAGCGGCACAGGCAAGGACCTCCTTGCAAGGACTATACATTTTAACAGTAAAAGGGCTGAAAAGACATTTATCGAAGTGACCTGCACTGCTTTACCGGAGACACTCATTGAGAGTGAGCTTTTTGGTTTTGAAAAAGGTGCTTTCACAGACGCCAAGACTGCTAAGAAAGGTTTAGTTGAACTTGCTGAAGGAGGTACCGTTTATCTTGATGAGATAGGTGATATGAAACCCTCAACCCAGGCTAAACTGCTCAGGGTTATAGAAGAAAAAACCTTCAAGAGAATAGGGGGGCTCAGGGATATAAAGGTTGATGTGAGGATTATTGCTGCAAGTAACAAAGATTTACAGGATGCGGTCAAAAATGGTGAATTCAGGGAAGACCTTTATTACAGGTTAAAAGTAATTCCAGTTTATATGCCTGCTCTTAGTGAAAGAAAGGAAGACATTATTCCTCTGGTAAAACATTTCATCTCGGTTTTCAGTCGTGAGCTCAAAAAGAACACAAAAGAGCTGAGCACGCAAGTAAAGGAAATTTTTATGAATTATATGTGGCCGGGTAATGTTAGAGAGTTAAAAAACATCATAGAAAGAGTTTTTATTTTAGAAGAAAGTGATACGATACTTCCAGAACATTTACCCAAAGAAATTGTTGCAAGTGCAGCCAGTAATAACGAGATAGCTCATTCTTCTTTTGCGATACCTCACGACGGGATATCTCTTGAGCACGTTGAAAAAGATTTTATTCATCAGGCACTCCAGATATCCGGCGGTAACCAGACAAAGGCAGCAAAACTGCTTGGGCTTTCACGAGACGCTTTGCGATATAGAATGCAGAAATTTGGTCTGCTTTGACACATCATAAAAATACGTATATTTAATTGACTACACTTAAATAGTCTGTTCTTTCAAAATATTAATACAAACGCCTTAAATAAATTGCGCATTCATGACACGGCTGTTTTTTGCAAGATTAAACTACCTTTGTTGCAAGTGCAGAGGTAAAAAGGTATCTAAGCTCATGCCAGTTCAGGAGTCGGGGCAAGGCGTTACTTGCCCCTTGCTGAAGTAGACCCGTGAATCTTGCTTCAAAACATCCCTGTCATGCTGTTAATATCAAAATAATAAATGCGTTTGTATTAAT
>DAOVVO010000048.1 GCA_030637135.1 Nitrospirota bacterium | reverse complement strand
GAAGACCCTGACCGCCCATGAACGCAGAGTACGAAACAAGTTCCTGAAGTCCAAGAAAATACCACGGGGCCTTTGCCGGGTTTTCAGGAATCGCAGCGTTGGCAAATTCCTTAAGAGGTGCATCAACAAAGTATGAATAGGCTACAACACCTGCAAGTGTGAAAATAAATACGGCGATTTCAGCGATAAAAAGATTGGGCCAGCTCGTTACCGTGTTTTCAACGTCATTGTCGACTGCAGGGGTCCTGCCCCGGGCAAGTTCCATCAGACCATAGGTCTTATACGTGGGGAAAATGCCTCCTGTTTTTTGCGGAGGAGATATGGCCGCCACACCACTTCCTTTGCCACTCATTGTATCCGGTTTTGAAAGACCACCGTCTTTTCTTATCCTCCAGAAATGGACACCCAGTGCAATACAAATACCAAGCGGCAGAAGAATAATATGCAGGAGGTAAACCCTCGTAAGGGAGTCCTGGCCGGGTTCCGTACCGCCGAGCAAAATCTCTTTTGTAGCTCCCCCGATATCAAAATATTGTGTTATCCCGAAAATATCCGTGAGCTCTTTTGGTGCCGCTGCAATATTGGATACGATAACTAACGCCCAGTATGAAAGCTGGTCCCACGGAAGCATATAACCTGTAAGGTTCAACACAAAGGTCAGTATGAGAAGAAAAATCCCTATCACCCAGTTGAATTCTCTTCCTCTCTTGTAAGAGTTCGTATACACAACTCTCGCCATATGCAGGAGCACAAATATAATCATGGCCTCTCCAGACCATTTGTGGATATTTCTCATGAGCCTTCCGCCGAAGACGACAAAATTGATATCCTTGACAGCGTTGTATGCAGTCCCAATAGAAGGGCTGTAATACACCATAAGATAGCCACCCGATAAAAAGACAATCACGAGCAGAAAGAAGGAGATAAGACCCAGACCAAGCGTATAAGAAGGTCTTAACGTATTTATGTGCGTCTTTGCCCCGTGCAGGTGGAGAAAAAAGTTATTCACCACGGCTGCAGCTCTTGATTTATCAGACGTGGGCTTGCCGCTTCTCAGGAAAGAACCGACAAATGAACTTTTCAGAGACATTAAATTCTTTTTGTATTTCGCTAGTCCGGTCTGAGATTCGTTCCGAAATTCATTCGAATTATTCATAATTTGTATGCCTCTGCGATAAATTAATTATTGTTTAAGAAAATAAATATTTTGTTCCTTTAGGAACGGCCTTCCCCGCGTCAACAAAGAGGGCGCCGTCCACTTCCTGGTTTATCTCAAACCACTCAAGAGGTCTCGGAGCAGGACCACCAATAACTTTGCCATCTTCATCGTATTTTGAGCCGTGACAGGGGCACTGAAAGCCAGCCTCGGTAGGATATACAATGCACCCGAGGTGGGTACATATAGCGGATATCGCAAAGAGTCCGTTATCATCAGAAAATATGAATACATTCTTGTCATCGATCTTTTTTGTGGTACCTACAGGAAAATTCTCCGGTTTTCCTATCTTGAATTTCTTTGCCCCCTCGTAGTAAACATTCGATTTAACAAATCTGAGGCTGCCTGCAAACGCACCAAGTAATGCCAGAATAGCTGTTCCAAAAGCAGCCAGACCAAGGAAGTCACGTCTTGATACCCCTTCCTTATCCTGGGTCACATTACTCATTTATCAATTACCTCCTTAAATATAAATCTCTCCATGGTTATTGCATCTACAGGACACTTCTTTGCACATAGCCCACATCTGATGCACCTGTCTTCATCTTTTATGATCGCTGAACCGGTGCCTGCAGGGTTATCTCCATATCTGTATTTATAAAGCTCTGTCAGGGTTTCATCACTTTTAATATTTTCAAGGCTTACGAGTCGCAGGCAATATTCGGGACAGATATCAGCACACCCTCCGCAGAGAATACACCTGTCACCATTAAATATTGTATTTACTGCGCAGTTCAAACACCTGCCTCCCTGTTCCTCTGCCATCTCTTTTGGAAAACCTGTCTCAACTGTTGTAAATACACTCTTTATTCTCTCTTCAACCAGAGCGGCAGGCACCTCTTCCCTCTTTATTTTTTCAAAATCCGGTGGGTGTGATACTTCGTTACTGGATACCTCTTTATTATATTGTTCTACATGAATCTCTGATTTTTTGATGGTGATGCGTTTCCGGCTTAAAAACTCGTGAATTATGATTGCAGTCCTTTTACCGCTTGCTACAGCATCTATGACGAGTTTTGGCCCATATGCCAGGTCTCCGGCCACAAACAGCCCGGGAACGGATGTTGAAATACTATCAGGACCAACCTTTATCATTCCCCTCTCGGTCTTCTCGATATCAAGATCACATTTATCAAGGAATGAAAGGTCATATGCCTGACCTATTGAAAAGAAGATAGTGTCTGCGGAAAGAGTCATTGTATCTGACTCATCATATCGTGGATTAAACCTTCCCTCACTATCAAAGACGGCAATGCATCTATTAAAAGTTATTGACTTTACTACACCGTTTTTATCTGCATTTATTTTTTGTGGACCGAAACTGTTAATTCTTTCAATACCTTCTTCCTCTCCCTCTTTTATCTCTATCGTATCAGCCAGCATTTCTTCAAACTTCTCTATGCACACCAGTACAACAGATTCAACGCCTTTCTGTCTTAATGCCGTTCTTGCAACATCATATGCAACATTACCGCCTCCTATTACAACCACTCTTGGACCTATTGCAACCTTTTTATCGGTAAAGACGTCTCTCAGAAAATCAATACCCCCGAGAACCTCCTTACTTTCTGAACCCTCGACAGGGAGCATTCTCGATTTTCGTGCTCCTGCTGCCAGGAGCACGGCTTCAGATTCATCATATAATTTTTTAAGCAGAATATCTTTGCCTATCTGAACCCCGAGTCTTATTTCAGCGCCCAGTGCCTTTATTGCATCAATCTCTGCCTGAAGTATTTCCCTCGGGAGTCTATACGGCGGGATACCCATCGCACACATACCTCCTGCAACCTTTTCCATCTCATAAATTATTGGCTTATATCCCATAAGTGCGAGGTCGTGTGCGCAGGCAAGCCCTGCCGGTCCTGAGCCGACAATGGAAACGGGTTTTGGCGTATTCTCTGCAATTCCTATTATTCCATTGCCTTTTTCCTTAAACTTAGGTTTAAAATTGTGAACAAAATCTTTCTTATCCTTATAAATTTCAACTCCATATTTCTCTGTAACAAATCCTTTTAGAGCTCTTATTGAAATAGCAGCGTCTATCCACCCTCTTCTGCATGCAAGTTCGCAGGGTGCTCCGCATATTCTTCCGCATATGGAAGCAAGGGGGTTCGGCATCCTTGCAATCCAGTAGGCCTTTTCGTAATCACCCTCTGCAATAGCCCTTACGTATCCCCTGGAATCCGTATTTACTGGACACCCTGTCTGACACTTTATATTCTGTCTCCAGTACTTATAATCCGGGATTACTACTTCAAAGGTTCGTTTAGACATAGAGAATCTCTTTTTTCAGGGATATGCTGATGGAACTAAATGTTATGATTTTACACGACAATTAAAGGAATTTTTATGATTTATATCATATAAAAAATTTTTTTTCAATTACAATTTAGAGTTTAAGCCCTTGTCACAAAATAAAATAAAGAACTGCTATTCCATGAGGATAGATGTCCCGGTAATTGGGTGCACAGTGAAAATAAAAAAAGGAGTAACGAGCTCGTAACCCCTTGAATTTTAAAACATCGCAAACTCAGTTTTTAAATGTAATGAGTTAAAATTATTAAAAGAAAGCCCGCTGTGTACAAAGCAACTGTTCACAGCAGGCCTGCATTTGCTTGGCGTCCCCAATGGGATTTGAACCCATGTTCTGCTTAAACAGCTGACTCTCAAAAAACAATTTAATACATGTAAAAGTAAAATAAATCGTTTATAATGAAAAAAATGATGAGGAACAAGAATGGAATCTCTTGAAGAAATTAAAAAGAAAATCCAAAAACATAAAAAAGAGTTGGTAAAAAATTACGGTGTGAAGGAAATAGGGATATTCGGCTCGTATGTGAGAGGCGAGCAAGCTGAAAACAGTGACGTAGATGTTCTTGTGGAATTAGAAAAACCAATTGGTTTCTTTAAATTTCTGGAATTGGAAGAATACCTGGTGAAGATTATAGGTCTGAAAGTAGATCTGGTAACGAAAAAGGCTTTGAAACCTACGATAGGGAAATATATTCTTGAAGAATTAGTGAGTGTATGAGAAGGCGTGATTTCACGGATTATGTAAATGACATTATAACTTCTTTTGAAGAGATTGCGGAATTCACCGATAACATGACTTTTGCTGAATTCTCTCAAGATAAAAAAACAATAAACGCAGTAATAAGGAGTCTTGAAGTTTTAGGCGAAGCAGCAAGGAAAATACCTGAGGAGATGAGGAACAAGATTCCCGATGTCCCCTGGGACAAAATGACGGGAATGAGAAATAAACTCATTCACGAATATTTTGGCGTAGACCTTGAAATTGTCTGGACTGTCATTAAAGACGAACTGCCACCTTTAAAACCTCATTTTAAAAAACTTTTTTCTCTCTGAATTCTTATCAGCTTTCTGAGCTATTATATTTTCCAAGACCTTATGAATTCCTCGCTCAAATTGCTTTATTACCTATCATAAAAAAGAGGCTGCATTGTCTGCAACCCCTTGAATTCACTGGCGTCCCCAATGGGATTTGAACCCATGTTACCGCCTTGAAAGGGCGGTGTCCTAGGCCTGACTAGACGATGGGGACATGATTGTATCTGGTGAGCCGCCTGGGGTTCGAACCCAGCACACCCGCCTTAAAAGGGCGGTGCTCTACCAACTGAGCTAGCGGCCCATAATAAAGAAACCGTATCCTGAAGATATCAAAGAACAGGGATTAGTGTAACAAAAAAAAGAAACAAAATAAAAGATTCATGGAATATTATTAAAAGCCAATTCCACACTATCAAACAGACATGTTGTTATGTATTGTAAATTATCAGGCTGAAACGAAAAACTAATGTTTAAAACTCTTAAAGAGGTCCTAGCCTTTTTGTCGTTTCGATATTTTAAAAGGATTTCTTAACACGATAACTTCGTCTCTTCTCTCTCCTGTTGAGATAATATCTATACGTACTTGAAGCAGATCCTCAATATAATCAATATATGATCTCGCCTGTTTAGGCAGGTCTTTCAGTTTTTGTGCACCCACCGTCCTTGTTCTCCACCCATCCATTTCTTTATACACAGGCTTACATCCCTCTATTACTACGGAACTTTGTGGCATATCAGTAAACTTACACAACGTGCCCTTTTTGCTACACCTGCATCGTTTGTACGGATCATCATAGGTATATGCCACACATACTTTTATCCTACCGATATCATCAAGAACATCGAGTTTTGTGAGCGCAATTCCTGTGAAACCATTTATCCGCATTGCATGTTTTAAACCAACTATATCAAGCCAGCCGCATCTTCTCGGCCTGCCGGTCGTCGCTCCATACTCTCCTCCCTTTAACCGTAAATGTTCGCCAAGAAAACCTTTCACTTCGGTTGGGAATGGACCCCCACCAACACGTGTCGTATATGCCTTTACCACACCTAAAATACCGTCAATCCTGGTAGGAGCTACCCCCAGTCCTGTACACACTCCGCCAGCCGAAGGACTTGATGAAGTAACAAAGGGGTATGTCCCGTGGTCAACATCAAGAAGCGTACCCTGAGCACCTTCAAAAAGGATATTTTCCCCCTTTTCAATCAGTTTGTTTGTAAGAACAACGGTATTTGTTATAAACGGGGCTAAATATCTGGCATATTGTACATACTCAGCATAAACCTTTTTAGGACTGATAGCCCTTGTATTAAATCGATTGCGAAGAAGATAATTTATTTCGGTGAGATTTGCCTCTATTTTTTCTTTGAGGAGTGTTTCATCCATTAAATCTATAACCCTTATTCCGCTTCTTGACATTTTGTCAACATACGTTGGACCAATACCTCTTTTCGTTGTACCTATTTGTTTTGAGCCTTTAGACTGTTCGCTCATGTTTTCCAGAACGATATGATACGGCATGATGACATGAGCGTTCTCGCTTATAAACAGATTCTTATCTATGTGAATCCCTCTGCGCTTCAGCTCATTCATTTCTTTAATAAGCGCCTTCGGGTCAATAACCACACCGTTGCCAATAATACAGGTTTTTCCTCTATGCAGTATTCCGGATGGGATGAGATGAAGAATAAATTTTTTATTTTTTATAACGACTGTATGCCCTGCATTATGACCGCCTTGATACCGGGCTACAACACCGGCATCCTCGGTTAGAAGGTCAACTATTTTACCCTTACCCTCATCTCCCCACTGGGCGCCTACAACTACAATATTTGCCATTATGTATTAACTCCTCTTTCAAATTAGGTGGTGGAAAACGGGAAAACAAGACTTTTCACTTCTTATGTCCCATGTCTTACTTCATTCAGGCAGATGTATCTGTTTTACATCCAGCAGATTGGGAAGTTTTTTGATTGCAGAGAGGATTTTCTCCGAAACAGAGGTATCAGTGCTCACAATTGATATAGCCTTACCACCTGGTTTTGCCCTGCCAAACTGCATCCGTGCAATATTTATATTATTCTTGCCAAGCACTGTGCCTATATTCCCTATTACACCTGGTTTATCATTATTTAAAACAACAAGCATCTCACCTTCAGGAACAACTTCTACCGCAAAATTATTGACCATTATTATGCGGGGGTATTTTTTCCCATGCAGCACGCCAGAAACTGAATTTTCTTTTTTATTAGCCCTGATTTTTACGACGAGCATGCTGTGGTAGTCACCCGCATCATCTGAAGTAATTTCTTTAACCTTTATGTTTCTCTCTTTGGCAATCAATGGGGCATTAATAAAATTCACTGTTGATTCAAGAATTGGCGCTAAAATATTCTTGAGCACCGCCGCTGTTATTGGCTCAAGCATCAATCCCGCAACTTCACCTTTATATTCCACTACTATCTCATTTATACCCCCTTCAAAAATCTGGGCAAGAAAACTGCCGAGCCTTTCCGCAAGATTAATGTATGGCTGAAGAGTTGGAAGAATATCAGCCGATACAGAAGGAAAATTAACTGCATTTCTGATAGTCCCGTGAACGAGATAATCAACTATTTGCTCCGCAATAGCAATTGCTACATTTTCCTGTGCCTCGGTTGATGCTGCACCTAAGTGAGGAGTACAGACCATCCTGTCGAGGCCAAGAAGGGGAGAACCCTCAGGAGGTTCTTTTTCAAAGACATCCAGGGCTGCAGCTGCAACCTTACCTGACTGAATAGCATCATGGAGCGCTTTTTCGTCAATAATTCCTCCTCTTGCAGAGTTTATCAATCTGACACCGGGTTTCATTTTAGAAATTCGCTCTGCATTAATCATCCCCATGGTGTCTTTTGTCAACGGCGCATGAATAGTGATAAAGTCCGACGTTTTTATTAACTCACCAAGTTCAACAATTTTTACCCCCAGAGTTCTTGCCTTTTCCTCGTTGAGAAAGGGGTCATATGTAATAATGTGCATTCCAATGCCGTGTGCCATCCTCGCCACATGTGCACCGATATTTCCAAGGCCTATGATGCCAAGCGTTTTATTATACAGTTCAACACCCATGAATCTCTTCTTCTCCCACTTGCCTTCTTTCATAGAAGCACTTGCCTGAGGTACTTGTCTCGCCATGGAGAAAAGTAACGCCATTGTGTGTTCTGCAGTGGTTATCGTGTTGCCACCGGGGGTATTCATGACAACTATGCCCCTCTTGGTTGCAGCGGTTTTATCAATATTATCAAGACCCGAACCTGCCCTACCAATCACCTTGAGATTTTCCGCAGCATCGATAATATCACGTGTAACTTTCGTTGCACTTCTTACAATGAGGGCTTCATATGTGTGTATCGCTTTCTTGAGTTCATCGGTGCTGAGACCAGTTTTCACATCGACTGTGAGCTTTGCCTTTTTAAGAATTGCGATACCTTTAGGAGATATGTTGTCACTGACAAGTACTTTCATATATGAACGTTCCAGATTTCCCCTGTTTATAACAAATATTCAGGAGCATTATAATGACAAATTTAAAATATAATAGTTTGATTTAGTTAAAAAAACTAATGACTCAAACGAAGTCATGATGCGAGTTTTATTTTTTTAAGATGAGCTTTTCTATTGTTGACACACCTTTTCCTAATTTAATCGGAAAACCCAGCTCTGCTAAGACCATTTCTATCGCCGAAACTGCTATTATGATATCAAAAATATCTGCATAACCTAAATGTGCTATCCTGAAAATTTTCCCTTTTGCCTTTCCCTGACCACCGGCAGTGGTTATTCCATACTTATCTTTAAGGGTTTTGTATATTTTTTGACCATCAATACCCTCAGGGGCAAGGATTGCAGTAACAGCATTTGAAGGTGATTCCTGTGAGAAAAGCTCAAGCCCTATCGACTTTACAGCCTCCCTTGTTATATGTGCAAGTTGTTCATGCCTCTTAAATACATTTTCAAGCCCTTCTTTCTGGAGAAGTTTGATGCTCTCATTAAGGCCAATTATAAGGGTCACCGCTGATGTAAAGTTTGTCTGATTTTTGGCAAGGGCTTCTTTTTCTTTTTTAAAATGGAAATAGAATTTTGGCAGTTTTGCCTTTTCAGCCATCTTCCATGCTTTTTCACTAATACTTACAAACGAAAGACCCGGCGGAAGCATCATCCCTTTTTGAGAACCTCCCACCATTACATCGATTCCCCACTGATCGGTTTTTATGTCATGGGCTACGAGCGCAGAAATGGCATCCACAATCAAAATAGTGTTATCTCTTTTTTTAACTATTTCACTTATTGCCTTAATATCATGGTAAACTCCTGTAGATGTTTCAGATGCCTGAACGAGAACCCCTTTAATCTCGGGATCTTTTTTGAGAGATGCTTCTATTAAATCCGGTTTTACAGCATAACCCCATTTAACCTCTATTTCCTGTACCTGCAGTCCGTATGACCGGCATATTTTTGTCCACCGTTCACCAAACTTTCCACCATTTATTACAAGAACCTTATCATGTGGACTAAAAAAGTTGCTTACAGAGCCGACCATTCCGCCGGTGCCAGTAGAGCATAGTATCAAGACATCATTTTTTGTTTGATATAACCACTGGAGTCCTTTTTTAGCTGAATCAAGTATCGGTGTAAAATCTGTTGAACGATGGTGGATAATAGGTAGAGACATTGCGGATAAAACTTCCGGGTGAATAGGTGTTGGACCAGGTGCGAGTAAATATTTTTTCAACATTATTGTCTTTTTATTCGTGCAATAAAGGTATGAATTTCGTTGATTTTTTTAAAACCCTTTATGACCTAAAAATCGTATCATTGTCACTTGTAATTTGTCAAGAATAAGAAGAAGTTTTTGAACTATATATCAACATTACTTTTTGTTTATTTGTCACCTGTTTTCCATTTCAACTAACATTTTTAACTACTACTTAAGTTACTACTACTTTTATTAAGATATAATTATTTAATATAGAATAAATAGTGTTAAAGTAAGATTGACACATCAAAAAGAAACCAAAAATACGTAACAACTAATGAACAAAAGCATTAAAAAACCTATACAACAAATCTTCACAACAAATCTCAATATCAAACAAAACGAAAAAATTCTTATATTTACAGACAATATTAATGAAAAGTTACGAAAT
>DAOVVO010000014.1 GCA_030637135.1 Nitrospirota bacterium | reverse complement strand
TAATCAGTTCGACAAATCTCTTGTGCTGGACAGCAGTGAAATCTTTATCTTTCAGATCTGCGTCAGAGAGGTGGCTCATAATCCCTTCGAGCTGGAGGTTTTTCATTTCAGCTATCTTTAGAATTTCCGAAAGGGCACTTTCAAATCTCAGTCCGACACGGCCCATCCCGGTGTCTACTTTTATGTGCACGGCTATTTTACGATTGTATTTGTATGCCTTATCAGAAAAAGCCTGTGCGCTCTTAAAATCATAGATAACGGGTGTCAGGTTATATTTAAAGAAATGATCTACAGTGTGGGGGTCAAAAAAAACGAGTATCGGTGCCCTTATTCGTGATTCTCTGAGTGTAACCGCTTCCTCAACAAAGGCCACTCCGAGCATTGAGGAGCCGCTTTTTAAAAGATGTTTTGCGACATCTATTAAGCCGTGGCCATAAGCATCTGCTTTTACAACTGCAAGAATAGCTCTATTTTTTGTTTTCTTCTTAACAATCTCGAGATTATGGGATAGTGCATTCAGGTCAATCTCTGCAAAGGTTTTTAAGGAATACACTTATTTTTTGTCTTCCTTGTTCTCTTCAGATCCTTCAGACTTTTTCTTGGGAGTTACATCGATTTCAGGAGGCTCAGATGTAGATTTTTTGAAATTTTTTATAGCCTCTCCTATGCCTTTTCCAATTTCAGGCAATCTTGTAGCACCGAAAAGTATCACCACAATTACAAGGATTATAATTAATTCTGTCGGTCCGAGGCCAAACATTTTTTCCTCCTCCCTTTAAGGGTTGTTAACACTCATTTTGTTGGTATGCCTTTGTGATGCACATAAAGTTTTATATCTTCAGATGTATTAAGGTTTATAAAGGATTTCATCCCTGCATTTATATTTTTTATTTCATCCGTATATATATATTTTACCTTTTTTCTATTTAAAAAATCCCTTGCTCCTGTTGTACCGGCAACAACGGTTTTCTCCATGGAAGGTACAAGCCGCTTTGAATAAAAAGCAAAAAGAGGTTCTGTTGTTCCTTTGAACTTTGGAGCTACTGCGTCATAATTCCCTCTTTTCGTGGCCATATATGTTATGAGGTGTTCGTTTATAAACGGCATGTCGCATGCAGATATAAAGACCCAGTTGTGTGAAGAGTTTAAAAGTGCACTTAATATCCCTGTCATTGGACCTCGCTTGTTATACACGTCGCCGATAAGTGACACTGAAAGATAAGCATACATTTCTGGCTGATTGGTGATAATGAAAACCTCTTTAAAAAGCTTTTTCATGATTTTCAGATTTCTCTCAATAATCCTTTCTCCGTTGACTTTAATAAAGGCTTTCAAGACTGGCATTCGTATGTTTTCACCACCGGCAAGAATCACACCGGTGCACGTTGTTATGATTGAGCTCATGCTATTTTCTTATTTTTTATTGCTCACAGCTTTTAGTATTTCCTCGGTTTCGAGGGCAACTTCCGTTTCTTTTTTGTTCTGCATATCTTTTATGAGAATTTTTCCCTTTTTTAACTCATCCTCACCGAGGACAATAACATTTTTTGCCTTGATTCGGTCAGCTTTTCTCATCTGACTTCTCAGCGATAACTCATCATAATTCATTTCAACCCATAGTCCTCTGTTTCGTAATTGTTCGGTCATAATGAAACCCCTGTCTGATGCCTCTCTTCCCAGTGAGCAGATAAAAAGGTCAGGATATACGTCGTGAACAATTGATTTTTTTATAAGAGGGATAATTCTCTCTATACCGATGGCAAACCCTATGCCGGGAGTTGGCGGCCCGCCGAAATCTTTAACGAGCCTGTCATATCGTCCTCCAGCAGCTACGGCTTTCTGACTCCCGAGGGCTTCACTCGTGACTTCAAAAGCAGTCCTCGTGTAATAGTCAAGTCCCCTGACCAGATTGGGGTTGACCACATATGAGATATTTAAAAGTTCTAAATTATGCTTTATGGTTTCAAAGTGATGTGTGCACTGCGCGCATAAAAAATCTATTATCGCAGGCGCTACTGTGCGGGCTTTTACACAGGAAGGGACTTTACAGTCCAGCAACCGCAGGGGGTTAAATTCATATCTTCGATTGCAGTCTTCACAAAAGTCATTTAATTTGTTTTTTAAGGCTTTTTTGAGGGCTGTTTTGTAATGAGGCCTGCACTCTTTACAGCCGATTGATGTAATTTCAGTAGTAAACTTCTTGAGCCCAATTTTTTTTAAAATGTTTGCAAGCATTGATATAACTTCGATATCGAGTTTTGGGTCCTCTGTGCCCAGTGCCTCTGTCCCGATCTGGTAGAACTGCCTGTATCTGTATGCCTGTGGTCTTTCATAACGAAACATGGGACCCATATAATAATATTTTTGTGGTGAAGGCTCATTATAGAGATGATGCTGGACAAATGCTCTTACAAACGGGGCTGTGCCCTCCGGTCTGAGAGTTATGCTGCGATTGCCCTTATCCGGAAAAGTATACATTTCCTTTTCAACAATATCTGTTGTTTCCCCGATGCTCCTGGTGAAAACATCTGATGATTCAATGATCGGGAGTCTGATTTCCTTATATCCATATTTTTCAAAAACCTTCCGAGATGTATGTTCCAGGTGCTGCCAGATATATGTTTCCGGTGGGAGGATGTCTTGAATACCCTTGAGCGATTTAAATCTCATGAGAAGTTTCTTCTTCTCTTTCCTTATCAAAATCTAACATCCCCATGTGACTTTCAATAAGCCTTTTTACCTCTTCTTTGAAATGCCTTCTTATTCCCTTAAGGTCTGCGATATCCTCATGAATCTTTATAACCTTATCATGCGACTCTCTTATAATCTCTTCTGCCCTTAATTCAGCTTCTTTTTTCACAAGTTCGGCATCCTTTTGAGCAGTATTTTTATACTCTTCTACCATTTGTTGAGCGGCAAGGAGCGTATCTTTAAGGGTTGATTCCATGTTTTTAAGTTCTTTTAATTGTTTCTCCAGCCTTTTAACTTCTTCTCTCAAAGATGCATTATCTCTTAAAAGTTCTTCCATCTCTTCTCTTACGACTTCGAGAAAAGAGTCTACTTCTTCATCATCAAAACCCCTGAATTTTACAGGAAACTGTTTTTGCTGAATGTCTAATGGCGTTATTCTCATATATTGTGACCTCCTTTATATATACTAATTTTTAGAATACAATTTCCAAAATCCAAAAATCCAATTCTGAATTTGGACATTATCTGGTTAGTGGTGTTCACATATGGGATGTAAATATTATCCTCCTTTCATCCTGTAGGCTAATTCAATCAGAGATTTTATAAAAAAACCTCTGACAAACCATATTATTAAAATTGCTATGAGAGGGGTTATATCAATACCAGCAAATATCCCGATACGTCTCCTTATAGGTCTCAGCACCGGGTCTGTAACTGTATGTAAAAAACGTACAATTGGATTATAAGGATCAGGATTTACCCAGCTAATGAGTGCAGCTATCAGAATTATCCATGTATAGATATACAGAATGGTATCAAGTATCTGTGCAACGGCAAGCAGTAAATTTCCAAAAATAAACATTTAATTCCTCCTCAGACCCAGACGCTATGTCGTTACGACATGTGCCGAGACGCGTTTCCGAGCTCCTGCGCTCTCTTTGTAGCTGCCTCAATACCTTTTATAACAATATCCTTTAATTTTTCATCATCATAAACTTTTAGACCTGCCTCAGTGGTACCACCGGGAGATGTTACCATGTTTCTGAGAGCCGATGGGCTCATCCCGGTATCAAGTAATTTTAGAGTGCCAATGGCCGTCTGTACTGCAAGCGCATGTGCATCATCACTGGTAAGACCCATTTTCATTCCGCCTTCAACCAGTGCCTCAATAAACAGAGCGATAAAGGCAGGACCGCTTCCTGAAAGAGCCGTTACCGCGTCCATATATTTTTCAGGCAGCGTGATAATCTTTCCTATAGACATAAAGATTTCCCTGACAATTGATATGTCTCTGTCAGAAAAGCACTCACAGAGGGAAAGCACGGTTATCCCTTCTTGAATGAGGGCTGGCGTATTTGGCATGACCCTGACTATTTTTTTTGTTTTAAGCCTTTCAGATAAATACGGAAGTCTAACGCCTGCAGCAATCGAAATCACAGTGTGGTCATCTGTAATGGCTGTGTTGATTTCATCAAGGACTGCTTCCATATTCTGCGGCTTAATGGCAAGTATTATTATACCGCATGAGGATACTATCTCTCTATTGGATTCGGACGTTTTTATGCCATATGATTGTTCCAGATATTTCCTCCTGTCTTCTCTGGGCTCAGAAACTATTATATCCCTCATACCCTGGGATGTCATTCCCTTTATCATGGCTTCTGCCATATTGCCACCACCGATAAATCCAACTTTTTTCATAGTCATCATTGTATCATTACTTTTTCAAGACCTTACACTATAGAAAAGTATTATATTTAAATATCAAATGTCAAAGTCCAAAAATTCAAACAGAGTTTTTAGTTGTTTTTTGAGCTGTACGTCTAAAATCAAATGCGCGTCATTAAAAACATCAAAAATACTCATTTCGCGTATGACTTTGAAATTACATTGTGCTCTTTACCCCGTTACAAAGTCCCTCTTCTTGTAGCGAGGATACATATACAATCCTTTTTGAGCGAACACGGGGTTGAATACCCGTGTGAGCTTTTCCGCCTGACTGCCTTGCCTGCCGGTCTACGACTCATAGAACAGGCAGGCGTCAGGCTAGTTTAGAAGGACGAATGTCTTCTAACAGGGTTTACTTTTTTACCTGTCTCTCTCCGAATATCGCAGTGCCTATTCTTACCATAGTGGCTCCTTCTTCAATAGCCACTTCAAAATCATGTGACATGCCCATTGAGAGTTCCTTAAGCGGGAATCCTTTTTCGCATGTCTTCACAGAAATCTCTCTGAGATTTTTAAAATATGGTCTTGTTTTTTCTGGGTCTTCGTAAAACGGCGGCATCGTCATAAGGCCTTCCGGTCTGAGATTTTCCATACGGGCAAGTCTCTCAAGCAGTGCCATCAAGTATTTCTCCATAACTCCATATTTTGTTGGTTCGTCTGAGAGTTTTACCTGTATGAGAACTCTTTGCCTTTTATTAAACCTCTGACTGTATTTATTCAGCTCCTCTGCAAGACTTAGTGAATCGAGTGAATGAATTACATCAAACAGGTGAACAGCAGTTTTAGCCTTATTTTTCTGGAGGTTTCCTATGAGATGCCATTCAATGTTCAGGTCTGTGTTCCGTTCTCTGAGTTCCGTGATTTTCTCTCTGGCTTCCTGGACCTTATTTTCCCCTACAATTGATACCCCTGCATTAACTGCTTCAATAATTTTCTGTAATGCGATAGTTTTAGAAACTGCGACGAGTTTTATGCTATCAGGGCTCCTTCCCGCTTTCAAAGCAGAACTGTTAATTCTTGCTTGTACTGCCTTGAAAGCTTCAGCTATCCCCATTTTATAGAAGCGTAGCATTTTTGTTGTTTATTGGCAAGATAGACACATTTCTTTAATTTTAAGAGCACCGCACCATATATGAATATAAAATATATGTTTCGTAATTAATTGTTCATAAATATTTCACATTATTTGTGTTATCATTTTATTATGAAAGGCAGCAGAATACTTGTTGTAGAAGACGAAGAGAAAATAGCTGAAATAGTAAAGGCTTATCTGAAAAAAGAAGGTTTTCAAGTAGTGGTTGCAAAAACCGGGGAGAAGGCACTGTCCGTATTAAAAGACGGGTTTGACGTGGTAATACTCGACCTGATGCTTCCTGATATAGCCGGAGAGGACATCTGCCAGACAATCCGCAAGGATTCTGATATACCGGTAATAATGCTCACTGCTAAGAGCGAAGAAGAGGACAGAATAAAAGGTCTTGGCATCGGTGCTGATGATTATGTGGTCAAACCGTTTAGCCCGAGAGAACTTGTTGCACGGGTCAAGGCACTGCTCAGAAGGGTAAAAGGGCCGGGGGAAAACCTTATCTTTAATAAGGGCGACCTTGTCATTGATCCTTCCCGTTTTGAAATTACGAAGAACAGCTCGCCTTTAGTTCTTACACCTACGGAATTCAAGCTCCTGCATTGTATTGCACAGCGTCCGGGTCAGGTTTTTACAAGACTTCAGCTCGTGAATGTAATCCTGGGTTATGATTTTGAAGGTTATGACAGAACAATTGATGCGCACATTAAAAATATCCGCCACAAGATTGAGGACGACCCGAGAAGTCCGGCATATATCAAGACCGTGTACGGGATAGGGTATAAATTTATCGGTCAGCCACATGAGGACTAAACTTTTTATCGCCTTCATATTAATCATCTTTCTCGCACTCTTTTCAAACATAGTCTTTGAGAGGCTCATTATCAGAGACTTTAATGACTTTCTGAAAGGGACTAAGGAAGACCACATCTACTGGATCATGGCATCTGTTGAGGGAAGTTTTAAAAATAATGAGTGGGACAGGGCGTTACTCAATGAAGCCCTTCATTGGGGATTGATGCTCGGATTTGAAACGTATCTCGAGGACAAAACAGGAAAAAAGATAGTATCAACGCATGAGGTGCTTTCCTCAATGAGCCCGGGCATGTTAAACAGGATGAATTCATTTTTGAAACTGCCTTCCGGGATAGGTGAGTTTACATGGTATCCGCTCTATGTTGGAGGTGAAGAAGTTGGAAAACTGCATATCAGGCCTATTGAGAGGCTTGGACTGGTACCGCTGAAAGAAGAGATATTTCGAAGAAGGGGAAAGGAATTCCTGATTATCTCCTTTTTGATAGCCTGCGGAGGCGCCCTCTTTCTGGCAGTTCTCTTTACCGCTTTTATTTCGACTCCTATAAGGCGTTTAACACGTGCAGCGGAAAAGATTGCCAGAGGTGATTTCTCAGTGCAGAAAACGCCGCCGGGCAGGTTGAAGTTTTTGAAATATAGAGACGAAATTAACAGGTTGACAGATAGTTTTAATTACATGGCTGAAGCCCTGAGAAGAGAAGAGGCTTTGAGAAAGCATCTCACATCAAATATTGCCCATGAGCTGAGAACCCCTCTTACAATAGTAAAAGGAAATCTTGATGCCATTGAAGACGGGGTAATCTCTGATCCAAATACGGCAATACAAAATATCAGATCAGAAGTTCAGAGGATAATAACACTTGTTGAAGGTATAGAGGATATAACGAGAGCCGAGGCAAGCTTTTTTAAAAAAGGAACTGTAGAGGGCATTGAACTTAAGGAGTTTATTGACACAATTGTGCAGGGTACGAAAGAACTCATATATGATAAAGGACTCTACATAAAAACAGACGGCCCTGCCATCACCGTAAATACATACCCTGAGAAGCTTCATATCATTTTAAAAAATCTTTTGACAAATGCGTATAAGTTCACTGACGAAGGTGGAATTACCGTAACGTGGGGAAAATACAATCACGATTCAGGCGCCGGTTTTTTTATTTCTGTTGAAGATACAGGAAAAAGTATTGCAAAAGAAGAAATCGCAAAGGTCTTTGACCGTTTTTATAAAGATGCTGATTCAGGAGGTAAGGGATTAGGGCTTGCCATTGTAAAAGAACTTACCGAGGTCATAGGAGGTAAGGTAGAGGTTGAGAGCACCCCGAATCAGGGGTCGAAATTTACTCTCACATTCTGATATTAAAAAATGATAATATTCACATTTCCTTCATCTTTTCCTGTTATTCTTAACACAGAAATTTTAAAGAGAATATGAAAATAAAGCATTTAACAGTTCTGATAGTTTTGTGTGCTTTTCTGTTGGCATCAGGTACAACTGTTTCTGCATGGCAGAAGAGAAAGCCTGTTACACCTTATGGTGATTTCTGTCCGCGCTGCGGTCAATACGGTACCTGTAAGAAAACAATGAGTACCAAAGATGCCGAGAAGGCGATGAAAGATTATTACCATAAGAAACGCTACAATGTTGAAATTGAAAATAAAAGAGGAAGGTTTATCAGGGCTAAGATAAAGGATAAAGGTAAGGTAATTGATGTTATCATTTTCGATCGTAAAACAGGGAGAATCAGGTCAATATATTAAAAATAAAAGCCAGAGAGAAATGTAGAGTGAAAATCCAACTAATTTAAAGGAGATGTGAGGTGGCAAAAAAACAGAAACATAAGAAAAAGTCCAAAGCTCAGGAAAAGAAACCCATAAAATCATTCTTCTGGGCTGCCGGGTTTATCGCGGTTGTCGTTGTAGTATTACTGATAACAGGCACTATCCCCTTAAAGAGTTCTGTATCTGTAGATAAAAGGGGCAAATCCTTTTCTGTTAACGGAGAAGAAACACGGCCTGTGCTTGATCCATTTTTCTTCACCGGTCAGGCCCGTAAGGCCTATATTGCTGCAAAGAAATATCCTGAGGTTTTAAATCAGGTATTCTGTTATTGTTTTTGTGATGCAGAGCCTTTTAATCATAAATCCCTTTTGAGCTGTTTTACTGACAGACACGGCGCTGGTTGAGGACTCTGTCAGAAGGAGGCCTTGAGGGTCGCCCAGCTTTATGAAGAAGGCAAGACAATTGAAGAGATAAAAACCGCTGTTGACAGGGAATTCGGGAAGTAACATTCTGGTCAGGCATAACATAAAAGAGCGGGTATGAACTTGCCTGACGCCTGCTCTATGAGTCGTAGACCGGTAGGCAGGGCAGTAAGGTTCCACTTAGTTCGTAGAGAGTCTCGGTATTATTGATGCCTATAAAATAATGTCCTATCTATAGTTAATTTGTCATTCCCCGACTTGTCGAAGCGACCCTAAGCGGAGACCCGCACCGGGATCAGAGAATCCAGACACCGTCCCTGCGAAAGCAGGGAACTAATAAAGGAAATGGATTCCTGTTTTCACAGGAAAACCTGGATTCCTGCTGGAGTTTGTCCCTTCAACGCATTGACGAGTTGACATGTTGCACAGAGCTATAATTTTTCTTTTGTGAAAAAAATAGTAAGTTCATAAATTTTTCATAATCTCTTCATCATTTCTTCAAATATTTACGATAATCTTTAATCAGAAATAAAACATACAAAAGGAGGTGCAGTATGAAAAAGTTAGTATTAGTAGGATTAACCGTTATTTCACTCATTGCATTCGGGGCTCTTACGTATGCACATGGTCCTGGAGGCTGGGGTGGCGGTAACATGATGGGACAGGGATACGGTGCTCATATGATGGGTCCAGGCGGTGGTCACATGATGGGGTGGAGTGGTTCAGGATATGGATATGACCAGAAATTTCTTGAAGAGACACGTGAGCAGAGGAAAGAACTCCATGACAAAAAGTTTTCATATTTTGAGGCACTTCGTGACCCCAACACAACTCCTGAAACTAAAACAAAACTGGAAAAAGAGATTCAGGAACTTCAGGAAGCTATCAGTGAAAAAGCCCCTCGTACGGCTTATGGAAAATTTGGTGGTTATGGATGCAGGTGGTAACTTCATTTAGATAAGCCACCTTGAAAGGCAGCCGGGTTCCCCCCTCCCTTGGCTGCCTTTTTTTTATTTAAAAATATAGAATTTGACCATAATTATTGTCTCTGATATAGTTATAACTTATGAAAAAAGTATCTGTAATATTCATATATTTTCTTCTGTCCTTTCATGTCCTATATTCCCATGCGACTGCCGATGTAAGAGGGGTCGAGGGAGTATCTGTATATGAAGAGGTGCTTCCTAACGGGCTTAAAATCCTTGCCCTCAAAGACCCTTCCGCCCTCCTCGCTGTTTTTCAGATATGGTACAACGCCGGTTCTGTTAATGAACCGATAGGCAAGACCGGACTCAGCCACTTACTTGAACATATGATGTTCAAGGGAACGCATAAATACGGACCAAAGACGTTTTCAAAGATTATAAAGAGGGCAGGAGGTATTGATAATGCAGGCACCAGCAGGGACTATGTATTTTACTATCAAAAGCTTGCACCTGACAGGCTGCATCTGTCCATAGAACTTGAGGCTGATAGAATGCATAACCTGGTTATGGATCCTAAAGAAACACTTTCTGAGAGGGATGTTGCTATGGAAGAACGGAGGATGCGGTATGAGGATGACCCCCAGAATCTTGTATTCGAAGAAGTTGTTTCCACCGCATTTAAAAATCACCCGTACAGAAGGCCTGTTATAGGCTGGATGTCAGACCTGCAGAAAATCACGAGAGATGATTTATGGGAATTTTACAGAACATACTATTCCCCGAATAATGCATTGATAATTGTTGCAGGAGATATCGATGTGGATTTACTGGTCGATAAAATTAAAAAGGAATTTGGCGCTATCCCAAAGGGTCCCCATGTTGAAAGTATCGCAATAATAGAACCTGAACAGAGGGGAGAAAAAAGGGTCTTTGTTAAAAAGGAGGCTGAACTGCCGTATATTCTCACAGCCTATAAAGTTCCTGATATACATCATGAAGACAGCTTTGCACTTGAAGTACTGTCCTCAATACTTTCAGATGGAAAAAGCTCAAGGATTTATAAGAGTCTGATTGATGAAAAAAAGATAGCTCTCTCAGCAGGCGCAGGATACAGCAGTATCCAGAAATATCCTTTTCTTTTTTATCTGTATGGCACAGCGCTGCCGGGTATAAGGATAGATAATATTGAGAAGGCCCTCTATGAAGAAGTTGCAAACATAAAAAGTAATGCCCCGTCTGAAAGAGAGGTTCAAAAGGCAAAGAATCAAATAGGGGCCGGGTTTATTATGGGTCAGGACTCTGTTTTTTTTCAGGCGAAGATATTGGGGATATTTGAGATGATTGGAGACTGGAAGCTTAAGGATGCATACCTGGAGGGCATTAAGAATGTTATCCCCGGGGATGTTCAGCGCGTTGCTCAAAAATATCTCATTGAAGATCAAAGAACGGTTGGGATTTTAATACCAATAAAAGGGCAGACTTCACAATGAAAAATTCAAAATTTTTGAAAATATCACTTTTCACTTTCATTTTTCCTTTTTTAATTTTTATTTTTAACTCTTCTTCATATGCGCTTGATGTAGAGAGAACAGTTCTTGAAAATGGGCTTACCCTTCTCATAGTGGAGAGACACAATCTCCCCATTGTCAAAGTGAGCATTGGAATTAATGCGGGCAGTCTCGTTGAGCCGGAAGACAAGGCAGGGCTTGCTAACTTAACTGCAGAACTTCTTACCGCAGGGACTGAAAACAGAACAGCCTCGCAAATAAATGAAGAAATGGATTTTGTTGGTGCATCCCTCGGTGCCTCTGGCAGCGATGATTATGTTACTGTAAGCCTTTCTGTTTTAAAGAAAGATTTAAACCTCGGCTTTGAACTGCTTTCAGACATTATTGTAAATCCGGTGTTTCCTGAAGATGAACTGAACAAGGAGAGAGAGCGTATAAAAGGCAGTTTAAAAGCCATGGAAGAAGATCCCGGTTTTGTTGCATCAAAGGTTTTTAAAGATGCGGTATTTGGCACACATCCTTACGGGAGGTTAGTTGCAGGCAGTACAGAAAGCCTCGATAGGATAACAAGGGATGATATTGTTCATTTCCATGCAGGATATTATGTGCCAAACAATGCAATCATGTCTGTTGTAGGTGATGTGACACCTGAAGAGGTAAAAAAACTGTTGAAAAAATATTTTGATAAATGGGTAACAAAAGAACTGAAAGATACCGTCCCTCAGAAACCTGAAAGAATAAGACAGCAAAAGATTATAAGCATAGATAAGGAAATCACACAGGCAAATATTATCCTGGGGCATATGGGGATTAGCAGGAGTAATCCTGATTATTATACCGTGTCTGTTATGAATTATATTCTCGGCGGCGGAGGGTTTGCGTCAAGACTTATGCAGAATCTCAGGGAAGAAAAAGGGCTTGTCTATGATGTGTACAGTTTTTTTGCCGCTGATAAATTCGGCGGGCTTTTTCAGGCAGGACTGAAAACAAAGAATGAATCTGCCAATACTGCAATAGAGGAAATTTTAAAAGAGATAAAGAAAATCAGGGATACCCCCGTATCAGATACTGAGCTTTCAGATGCAAAGTCATTTCTCACGGGAAGCTTTCCCATGAGGATAGAAACAAGCAGCCGCATTGCCGGCTTTCTCGTTGCAGTAGAATATTACGGTCTCGGCATGGACTATATTGATAAGTACCCTGTGTATATCAATAGCGTGACAAAAAAAAATGTGCTGAGAGTTGCACGAAAGTATCTTGACCCTGAGGAATTTACTCTTGTTGTTGTGGCTGACCAGAAAAAGGCTTTATTGAGAAAAAAATTCTAGAGAGTAAATGGGGTCAGGTCTTGAATCTTGACATTTTGAGAGGGAATGGTGATACTATATCATGTCGAGGCCCTTACGGATAGAGTATGACGGAGCAGTATATCATATAACCTCACGAGGGAATGCACGGAGTCATATTTTTAAAGATTCCGAAGACCGCAAGTATTTTCTTGATACTCTTCACAAAGTAAACCGCCGCTACAACTGGATCTGTCATGCCCATTGTTTAATGAACAACCATTATCACCTAATCATAGAGACGCCAGATGGGAACTTATCAAAAGGGATGAGGCAGTTAAACGGAGTCTATACTCAACTTTTCAATAGGAGGCATAAGAGAGTAGGACATATATTTCAGGGCAGGTATAAAGCAATACTCATACAGAAAGAAAGCCATTTACTTGAGGTTTGTAGATATGTGGTACTAAACCCAGTGAGCGCTAAAATAGTAGACACCCCGAGAGAATGGAAATGGAGCAGTTATCGGGCTACGCTTGGGATAGAAAAACCACATCCCTGTTTAACAGTGGATTGGATATTAGGTCAGTTCAGCAGAAGAAGGCGACACGCTGAGGGGAAATATAGGGAGTTTGTAAGAGCTGGTATAAGAGAGGTAAGTATATGGAAAGAGGTAAAGGGGCAAAGCATCCTTGGAGGAGATGATTTTGTAGACGGATTAATTAAATATATCAAGGGGCATGAAGAAATAAAAGAGATACCTAAGAATCAGAGATATGTCAGCAGGCCAGGGCTTAATGGTATATTTCATGACAAGGTATTATGTAATAAGCAGAGAAGGAACAAGAAAATAGTGGAATCCATAGAGGAGTACGGATATAGCCAGAAAGAAGTTGCTGATTATTTAGAAATGCACTATTCAACAATAAGCAAACTGGTTAAGAGAGATAAACAATGATATGCCAAAATCCAAGACCTGACCCTATATTTCCTCTATCTAATTGCCCTATTCTGAAACTTCTCTAATTGTAATAGACTTAGCTGTGTTTTTATCTCTTGTCTCTTTGTACTTGACTGTTACTTTATCCCCGATTTTTATATCTGTGATTGCTGTTTTATATGTGCATTGAACAATTTTAGTTTTTTCTCCGATATTAATGGCAACTTCCTTACTTTTTTTATTTACAGTTATTGTATTGCTTTTTGTATCGATTGCCGTGACATAGCCAGTAATCTGTCTGGTCTTGGAATTAGCCGTTTTATCGGCTGCAAATACTCCTGTAATTGTAGTGAATGTAAAAAGCAGGGATATTAAAACAAGTGCAAACCTTTTCATGTAAAAAATCTCCTTTAAGTAAGGATAAAATTACAATATCCAAATCCCAAATGCAAGAAGCAAGACCTGACCCCATGACTTGCTAATCTACTTCATCAACCTTTACCAGGGTTCCCCGTTTTGAACCATACCTGAAAACAGTTATCCCCTTGCATCCCTTGTCATAAGCACACATAAATGCCATTGCTATATCATCCCTTGTTGCCCTTTGTTTAAGATTGATTGTTTTGGAGACAGCATTGTCAGTGAAGTCCTGAAAAGCTGCCTGTACTTCAATGTGGTCTTCAAAAGGTATTTCATGGGCAGTTACAAAGAGTCTTTTTATATCTCGGGGAATTTCCTTGAAACCCTTCAAATTTCCTTTTACGCTGACTTTCTCAATAAGTTCAGGGCTGTAAAACCCTCTTTGTTTTGCTATTTCAATGAAATAGGGGTGTATTTCATAGAGCTCTGTATCAAGAACGAGTCTTTTATAAGCTATTGCAAAAAGCGGTTCAATACCGCTTGAGCACCCCGCAATTATTGACAGCGTTCCTGTAGGGGCAATGGTTGTGGTGGTTGCGTTTCTCAATCCGCTCGGGTACGAGTCATACCGACCTTTTGAGGAGATTTCTGCTGTATCATAAATTGAGCCTTTGAAATTCGGAAAAGCTCCCCGCTGCCGTGCAAGTTCGGAAGATGCATCCCGTGCCTGTTTTTGTATAAAACTCATTATTTCCCTTACAAGCTTGAATGCTTTTGCTGAGTTGTATCTAATGCCGAGTTTTATAAGCATATCAGCCCATCCCATAACACCGAGCCCGATTTTTCTGTTGCCTTTATGCATTTTTTCTATCTCGGAAACCGGATATTTATTTACATCAATAGCATTATCCAGAAACCGTACACCAAGCTGAACAAGGGAGGCTAATAAGTCCCAATCAATCTTATATGAAAATCCCCCCGTCCCCCCTTTACTAAAGGGGGGTGAGGGGGGATTATTTTTCACAACTTTAGAAAGATTAATAGAACCTAATACACATGCCTCAAAAGGCAAAAGGGGCTGTTCGCCGCAGGGGTTGGTACTTTCAATGGTACCGATATGAGGGGTAGGGTTGGCGCTGTTTATTCTGTCAATGAAGACAAGCCCGGGGTCTCCTGTATCCCATGCACTTTCAACGATTTCCTTAAATACCTCTTGTGCCTTCAGGTGACCGGTTATCTCCATACTCCGGGGATTTAACAGGTTATATTCGGAATTATTCTTCAGAGCCTGCATAAATGCATCGGTCACTGCTACAGATATATTAAAATTTGCGAGTTCTTCCTCATGCCGTTTTATCTTGATAAATTCGAGGATATCAGGGTGGTCAATCCTCAGGATGCCCATATTGGCACCCCTTCTTGCCCCGCCCTGTTTTATAACCTCTGTTGCAGTGTTATATATCCTCATGAATGATACCGGTCCACTGGCAATGCCGCCCGTTGATTTAACAATGTCAGACCGTGGTCTTAAATGAGAAAAAGAAAAACCCGTGCCTCCTCCGCTCTGGAGTATAAGTGCGGCATTCTTGAGGGAATCAAAAATGCTTTTCATGGAATCATCAACAGGAAGGACAAAACATGCGGCAAGCTGTCCTATGTCTTTGCCTGCATTTATCAGGGCAGGTGTATTGGGAAGGAAGAGCAGATTGCTCATTGCCTCGTAAAATTTTGTTTCCCACACCTCTGGATTTTCTCCATAAAGTGTTTCTGCAGAGGCGATGGCGTGTGCAACCCTTTGAAACATCTCCTCAGGGGTTTCAGTGACCTTACCCTTTTCATCCCTCAAGAGATAACGGGCTTTCAAAACCTTGAGTGCATTTTCAGAAAGCTGCATAAGTAATATTATTATAAAATGCTAAATTCCAAATCTTTTGATTTGTTTAGATAGTTATTGTAAGTTATTGTTTTATGACCAAGTTCCAAATCACAAGCTTGAATTTATTTTATGTGTTTTGGTCATTGGGATTTGGTGTTTGGGATTTATTTGGCCTACGGCTCGTAGAGAATTTGTAATTTGTTATTTGGAATTTTCTCATAGTATCTGTTTAAATAATTATATAATCTATTTAACTATTTCTGTCCCTATCCCTTTTTCCGTGAATATCTCCAGAAGGAGTGCATTGGGAATGCGCCCGTCAATGATATGTGTTTTCTTGACGCCCCCCTTCAGGGCGTTCTGGCATGCGTGAACTTTTGGCAGCATTCCGCCGGCGATAGTATTGTTTGATATCAGGGATGAAATTTTCTTGTTGTCCAAAGTCGAGATTAACTTCTTTTTTTTGTCTTTTATCCCCGCTACATCAGTAAGCAGTATTAATTTTTCCGCTTTAAGGGAAGCGGCAATCATGCCGGCAACATAGTCTGCATTAATATTGAGCGTCTCATTTTTTTTACCCGTGCTGATTGGAGCAATAACAGGGATAAAACCGTCTTTTTCAACTGAAGTGAGGATTCCGGGATTAACCTTCTCTATCTCTCCGACAAGTCCAAGGTCAATAATCTCGGGTGTCCCTGTTTCAGCAGATATCTTCTTTATGATTTTTTTTCTGGCTTTTATAAGGTTACCGTCTTTTCCGCTCAAGCCAATGGCACGCCCTCCGTGATTGTTTATCAGAGAGACAATTTGCTTATTAATAAGACCCCCGAGAACCATTTCCACAATATCAATTGTTTCTTTGTCAGTAACCCTATGACCGTGTATAAACTTTGGTTTTTTCCCCATTTGCTCCATTATCGAGTTTATCTTTGGTCCTCCGCCGTGCACAATTACAGGCTTAATTCCAATAAAATTCAAGAGCGCTATGTTCTTGGCAAAGGCGTCTTTCAGCTTTTCTTCAACCATAACAGCACCGCCGTATTTAATAACGAATGTCTTGCCGTAAAACTTTCTTATGTATGGCAATGCCTCAATGAGGATGTTTGCTTTTTCCACAATAGTCTTCATAAATATAATGACATTATATTTGATTGCACAGATTTTAAAAAATGATTACACAGATGTAAGACTGCCCTATCTGTGAAATCTTTTCTTTTAATTAGTGAAATCAAGATTTTTTAATAAATTAATCTTTTTATCTGACATTTTCTATTGCCGAAGTTCTCTAAAAGTCCAATCTTAAGACCGGGAGCTTTTAAGTATGATAATACCTGAGACTCACAAATGTTGGGAATATTTCCAGTTAATG
>DAOVVO010000074.1 GCA_030637135.1 Nitrospirota bacterium | reverse complement strand
TTCTGTTTTAATAAAGAAAAAAGCAGCGGCACTTGAATGTAAGCCAATTCTACCATCTTTAGACGTGGTTAAAAGAGCGTCAAGCACATGCTTATTAGTCATAATCCAACCACTTTGATGAACGATAAAGCCTGATCCTATAATTGCATATTCAGGATCATGTCTAAAGCCTAAGCCTACTATGCTTGGTCGTATATTCTTATATGCTTCTTGAAAATTGATACTCATATGTAGTGTTTATTCATACATAATGCGGAACTAAGCCGTGCCCGAAGGGCATCGGTCTTCAGTGACTGGTTTTCTTAATATACGTCTGTCTTGTTTGCAAGTTGGCTAATATAAAAAAATATCATGTTTTTATTGATTTCTATTCTTTAACCAATAATAAAAATAGTTGTAATTTTGACATAAGAGTGGTGCATGGTGATTGAACTACTGACAGGGAATTGCTTCATTCTCCCCCCTGTGACAGTTATCAAAAGGTTTTAATAAAAAAGAAGGTTTTTACTTAAGATAATTTTACATCAGAACAAATCAAATATCAAACCTAAGCCCACCTACGAGGTGGGACAATTATCTGGGGCATAGTGATGTGAGGACAACAATGGTTTACACACATACGATAAAGAGCATGACCCTTAAAGAAGCAAAGAGTCCTCTGGATTTTTAAACAAGATATATAAATAACATTACCCGATATCTCCGAGCTCATACTGGATAATGCTTATGGCTGTGAGCGGTGCTGTTTCGGTGCGGAGGATGCGAGGGCCAAGGGACGCTGAAATGAAGTCCTTCCGAAGTGCGGATTTTACCTCATCTTTTGAAAATCCGCCTTCGGGTCCGACGAGTAGTGTAATTTCGGAAGCACCCTGAAAGTCACTGAGAACTTTCTTGAAGTTTTTTTCTTTTTCCTCTTCTGAAAAAATAATCCCGTACCCGGATGTATATTGTTTGAGGAACTCTTCAAAGCTGACGGGTTCGGTAACAAGAGGGATTTGTTCTCTTCCCGACTGCCGGGATGCTGATAAGGCGATTTTTCCCCACCGCTTACTTTTAGCTGTATGTCTTATCTGCGAAAATCTTGTTATTAACGGTATAATTTTTGTAACACCCAGCTCTGTTGATTTCTGAACGATGAAGTCCATCTTTTCACCTTTTGGGATTCCCTGTGCAAGAGTTATGCTGACCGGTGATTCAACAGAGTAGGGCGCTTTGTGGATGACTTCAGCCTGTACTTCTTTTTTATTGACCGTGAGCAGCCTGCACTCATATTTGTATCCACTGCCATCCAGTACTGTGACGGTATCCCCCGGCTTTGACCTCAGGACACGTATAAGATGACGCGCCTGCTCACCTGTAATTGAAATTTGTTTTGAAGTGAGATATTCAGGGAGTAAAAATAGGCGGGTCATTCAATTAGCATTAATTGGTCTGTTCTTTAAAAATATCTTTTATCTTATCTACAAAACTTTTTTGAGTTTCTTCACCACTAATACGGGCATACTCCTGTAAAAGCTCTTTCTGCCGGGATGTGAGTTTTTTCGGAACATCTATATATACGGTGATAAATAAATCCCCCTTCCCGTAGCCGCCTAACCGTGGAACACCTTTACCTCTTAAGTGAAAAACCCTTCCGGAAGGGGTGCCCTGAGGGATTTTTACAGAAGCGTTTCCGTCCATGGTTGGAATCTCAAACTCACCACCGAGTGTAGCCTGGATGAATGATATCGGCACTTCACAGTGGAGGTCGTTCTCTTTTCTTTTGAAGAAGGGGTGGGGCTTGACATTAATAAAAACGTATAAATCTCCCGGCGGGCCCCCGAAATTCCCGGCTTCTCCTTCTCCTGAGACTCTCAGTTTTATGCCGGTATCTACGCCGGGTGGAATCTTGAGAGATACGGGCCTCTGCTTTTTGAGTTTACCCGCACCTTTGCACATTGTGCAGGGCTCAGTGATTATTTTGCCAGTGCCATTGCATTTTCTGCATGTTTTTGCAATTGTAAAAAATCCCTGCTGAAATTTTGTTTGCCCGGTGCCTTTACAGGGCGTACATGTGGAGAGGTGTAATCCATCTTTTGAGCCATTGCCTTTACAATCCTCGCATGTCTCCCATCTGGGGATGTTGATATTTTTTGAAGTACCGAAAACGGTTTCAGAGAGATTCAAATCAAGATCGTATCTCAGGTCGTGTCCTTTTGTGGGGCGTTTTCCTCTCCTTCCGGTAAAGGTGCCAAAGAAATCCCCGAATATATCCCCGAACACATCCCCGAAGTTAGAAGTGAAGTCGCCAAAACCAAATCCGGCGCCGACACCTTCTGAGGTGCCATAGGTGTCAAAATTATCCCTTTTCTGAGAGTCACTGAGGCAGGAATATGCCTCGTTAATCTCTTTGAATTTTTCTTCTGCCTTTTTGTCGTCGGGGTTTCTGTCAGGGTGATACTTAAGGGCTAATCTCCTGTATGCCTTTTTTATATCAACATCTGTAGCGTTTTTGTCAATCTCAAGTGTCTGGTAATAATCTTTCATTGTTCCTAAGTATAGGTGAGAACAGAGAAGCTAAATGTCCAATTTTTGACTTCTCTATTCCCCGCTCTCCTTTTTGTCCTTGTCAGCCTCCTCTTTATCCTTGTCAGCCTCCTCGAATTCAGCCTCGACAACATCTTCTTTCTGAGGCTTTTCTTCTGATGCGGAGGGACCAGCTGTCTCAGCAGTCTGTTGCGCACCAGTATCAGCAGTTTTGTAAATGTGCTCGGCAAGTTTATGAGATGCAGAATTCAGATCTTGTATGCTTTTTTGAAGTTCATCAACGTTATCTGTTGTATCTTTTAATTTCTTACAGTTTTCAAGAGTATCCGTAATTTGTTTCTTCTCCTCTTCGGTGATTTTATCCCCATATTCTCTAAGAGATTTTTCGACTGTGTATATGAGCGTGTCTGCTTCGTTTCGCTTTTCTGCGAGCTGGCGTTTTTTCCTGTCTTCTTCGCCATGAGATTCCGCATCCTTTGTCATTTTTTGAATTTCCTCTTCTGAAAGACCGCTTGAGGCAGTAATTCTTATTGACTGTTCTTTACCCGTTCCCTTGTCTTTTGCAGATACATGGAGGATACCGTTTGCATCAATGTCAAAGGTTACATCTATTTGCGGGATTCCTCTCGGAGCAGGAGGGATACCGACAAGTTCGAATACGCCGAGAAGTTTATTGTTTGCTGCCATTTCTCTTTCACCCTGGTGGACCTTGACGGTAACAGCCGGCTGATTGTCAGAAGCAGTGGAAAATATCTGGGCTTTTTTCGTCGGTATTGTAGTATTTCTCTCTATAAGTTTCGTAAAAATTCCTCCGAGCGTTTCAATCCCAAGGGAAAGCGGGGTTACGTCAAGGAGAAGCACTTCCTTTACATCGCCTTTTAAGACACCTGCCTGGATTGCAGCTCCAAGTGCAACAACCTCATCAGGATTTACACCTTTACTCGCTTCTTTGCCAAAGAATTCCTTAACGACCATCTGGACTTTTGGTGTTCTGGTCTGTCCGCCAACCAGTAGTACCTCATCTATATCTTTAGGGCTTATTCCTGCATCAGATAACGCAGTTTTGCATGGTCCAATAGTCTTTTCGATAAGGTCTCCAACAAGTTGTTCAAATTTTGCTCGTGATAGTTTCATGAGCAAGTGTTTCGGCCCAGCTGCATCAGCTGTAACAAAAGGAAGGTTAATTTCGGTTTCCATAGCAGAGGATAATTCTATTTTAGCTTTTTCTGCTGCTTCTTTTAACCGTTGCAGTGCCATTTTATCCTTGCTCAGGTCAATCCCCTGTTCTTTTTTAAATTCTGCTACGAGCCAATCCATGACTCTCAGGTCAAAATCATCTCCTCCGAGGAAGGTATCACCATTAGTCGATCTGACCTCTATGACACCTTCTCCGAGCTCTAAAATTGAGACATCAAAGGTTCCGCCGCCGAGATCATATACAGCAATTTTTTCCTCTTTCTTTTTTTCCATACCATATGCGAGTGAGGCAGCTGTCGGTTCATTGATTATCCTCAATACATTTAGCCCTGCTATCTTGCCCGCATCTTTGGTTGCCTGTCTCTGGCTGTCATCAAAGTATGCAGGAACAGTAATGACGGCATCCGTAACGGTTTCTCCGAGATAGTCTTCTGCAGCCTGTTTCAGTTTCTGGAGTATCATCGCAGAAATTTCGGGCGGGGAATAAGTTTTTCCCCGTGATTCTACATGTGTATCTCCGTTTGGAGCACTCACGATTTTATAAGGAAGCTTATTTATTGCGTCTTTTGATTCTGCTGAATCATACTTTCTTCCCATAAGTCTTTTGATTGAAAATATCGTGTTTTCAGGATTTGTGATAGCCTGTCTTTTCGCGACCTGGCCGACAAGACGTTCATTCTTTTCTGTAAATGCCACTATTGAAGGTGTGGTCCTTGTACCTTCCTGGTTGGTAATTATAGTCGGTTCCCCAGCCTGCATTATTGCAACTACTGAATTAGTAGTACCAAGGTCTATTCCGATTACTTTTCCCATAATATTTATTCCTCCTCTTCCGTTTCTTGTGTTTGAACTTTCTGGGATGGTTTTTTCGAAACTCCTACGAGAGCTGCCCTCAAAACTCTATCCCTTAGTTTGTATCCTTTTCTGAATTCCGTGACTACCACATTTTCTTCATTGTCCTCTGTCTCAACCTGAGCTATTGCATGATGTACAGAAGGGTCAAAAGGATTACCTAGAGACTCGATACTTTCGAGCCCGAACTTCTCAAGAGTTGCTTTTATTTCTTTAAGGGTCATATCAACGCCCTCTGCTAATGCCAAAGAATTCTCGGAATTAGCAGAATGTTGAAGGGCTAATTCTAAATGGTCAATTACAGAGAGGAGTTCTTTCATAAGTTCTTCATTGGAGTATTTGATTAACTCCTCCTTATTCTTTGCTGCTAAACGCTTATAATTTTCAAAATCAGCATAGAGCCTTAAAAATTTATCATTTAACTCAGCAAGTTCTTTCTTAAGTTCTTCAACTCCTTTTTCCTGTTCAGTTTCAGCGACATCCGTCTGTTCTTCTTGATTTTCCTTCTTTTCAATATTCTCATTCTCTAAAATATCGTTTTTCTCCTCTTCGGTCATTTTATTTTATATTCACCTCATTTCACATAAAATCTGTGTCAGGATCTTTGCCGTGTGACTGACAATAGGTATTACTTCACTGTAGTTCATTCTCGTTGGACCAATGATACCGATTTTACCGAGGGTGTGATGTCCGTCATTGTAGGTTGAGGCTACAAAACTTAATTCTTTCATTTCAGAGAGAGTATTTTCTGAGCCAATGAGGACCTGGACACCTTCAGAGTCGGTTATTTTATCGAGTAATTTTACCATAAGGCGTTTCTCTTCGATTGCTTTGAGAAGTTCTTTGATTTGCTTCAGGGTTGCAAAATTTGCTACATTGCAGGTCCCTGAAATTTCACCCATATAAAACAGGTTATTGCTTTCCCATTCCAGTACCTTTTTGCACAGGAAGAGGGCATTGTTTATGAGCTTATCGCATCTCACTTTTTCCTGGGACATCTGTGATAGTATTTTTGTTCTTATGTCTTTGAGGGTAAGCCCTTTTAATTCACTATTAAGGTACAGGGTTATTTTTTCAAGTTGTTTCTGGGTAAAGGTTTTCTTTTCTAACACTATAATTTTGTTTTTAATTATTCCCTGTTCAGATATGAGCACACAGAGAATTTTATCGTTCTTGTGTTTTATGAATTCAATATGTTCTAAACTTATTTCATCTTCTTTCGGTGCGGTTACTACCCCGAGATAGCGGGAAAAGGACGATAACGTTTTGGATACCTCTTTAATGAGATTATTCATATCTTTTTCTATAACGAGCAGTCGATTAACGAGCTGGTGGAGGGCCTTTGTGTTAAGAGAATATGCGTGTTCTTTTAATAACGTATTGACGTAAAACCTGTATCCCCTTTCAGTTGGTATTCTTCCTGCTGAAGTATGAGGCTGTGTTACATATCCTAATTCCTCAAGGTCTGCCATAGTGTTTCGTATTGTTGCTGATGAAAGCCCAAGGGAATATCTTTTCATAACAGCACGTGAGCCTACAGGCCCGTTATAATCAGTATAACTCTGTATAATTGATAAGAGTATTGTTTTGCTTCTTTCGTCTAATTCACTCATCGTTTATACTTGTCCTGAAAATGCCTCTTAGCACTCTAGTCAGTAGAGTGCTAATAAGATACAACAAAGGATTTTTTGTGTCAAGAAGTCGAACTATTTTCTTTTGTGCATATGTTCTCTCATAGTTATTTTTTAATAAAAAGAGAAAGAAATTGAATAAAAAAATACAGACTAACAATTTCAAAAAATGAAAATAATGTTTATGCTTTACTGATGAGTAATTGTAAAGAAATGATATTTCCTATGTCATTGAATTTTCAATATAATCTAACATTGACACGAAAGGTATTGACTTAGTGCGCAGAAATAATTATTATAATAATTCTCAGTTTATTTTAAACTGTTTTTGTGATAGAATATTTATAGAGGATTACGTCAAGAAATTATCTCTAATCGTGTTCTTTGAAAACTATAAAAAGTAGGCCCGCAAGTCGATTTTTAAACTGAGAGTTTGATCCTGGCTCAGAACGAACGCTGGCGGCGCGCCTAACACATGCAAGTCGAACGGGGTTATAGCGTGAAACTGGTTTCGGCTGGTGGAGTGCTATAACTTAGTGGCGAACGGGTGAGTAACACGTGGGTAACCTGCCCCTAGGATTGGGATACCCCCGAGAAATCGGGTTTAATACCGAATGTCATT
>DAOVVO010000059.1 GCA_030637135.1 Nitrospirota bacterium | reverse complement strand
TGAAACCGGTGATAACTGCTACCCAGATGCTCGAATCCATGACAGAGCACATGAGACCAACGAGAGCTGAAGCAGCAGATGTTGCAAATGCAGTGCTGGACGGAACGGATATCCTTATGCTATCGGCAGAGACAGCAATTGGCAACTATCCTCTTGAAGCGTTGAAAATGATGGACAGGATTATACATTTCACTGAGACACAAGGACCTAAGATTATAATTAATAACCGTGCCGCTTCAAAATCTTTTGCCCATGCTGTTGCTGAAGCAGCATGTATATCAGCCATGGATATTAAAGCAAAGACAATCGTTGCATTTAGCCGAACAGGTTTTACTGCACTTCTGGTATCAAAATTCAGGCCACATGTACCGATTGTTGGTTTCACGGTTCAGGAAGAAGTATGCAGAAGAATGAATCTTTACTGGGGGATAACCCCGCAGATTATGAAGTTTCCCGGAAGTACTGATGAGATGATATCCGAGACAGAAAAAGCACTTCTCAAAAACAACATTGTTAAGAGAGGGGACTCAATAGTAATAATAGCAACTTCTCCGTTTGCATTAGGCGGCAATACAAATATTATGAAGCTCCATAAGGTTGGTTTTTAAGTTATATTATTCATCCCCTCTGAAAATCTCTCACGCGATGTAAAGATGAACATTCGAGCCCTTTCTTATTTCAATTCGATACTGAGCAGCAGCATTACCGTTTCGGAGATGAACTAAGTGCTATTTCCACGTCATAGGGCTGACTTCGGGATTGATAAGGTAAGCATCTTTAAAATATTTGAAGGCTGTCTTCATGTCTTTCTGTTCATAGAAAGCGTATCCCAAAAAATAAAGTGCTTTCGGATCAGGATAATCCTTAACGTATTCTTTCATTAATTGTATAGCTGCTTCTTTCTTGCCCTGATAATAAAGGGAATATGCCTTTTGAACAAGTCCGTCATTCGCTGTGCAGACAGAAACGGAAAATAAAAGCAATAATGAGGTTAATACAATAATAATTCTCATAATGTCCTCCCCACATAATTTGTGTTATCTCTGTTTTTATAATTATGGGATATTTTTTTATCAGCACCTGCTACTGTATTATCAAGCTCCATATGCATCTCCTCAAATATTGTAGTAACTTCAATCAAGAAGGTCAACACACTTCGTTACAAAAATGTGATTTTTGTCACAAAAAGTCATAAAAAAAATTTAAAGAGAATTTAAAGAGATTGAAAAAAATACTTGTTGAAAAAATTGAAATGATATGGTAAAAAGATAAAGAGATAAAACATTGAAAATATTTTAACCCTTTAACCTGCACTCCTAAATTCCTAAACACTTACTTATGGATGACAAGGTCTCCCTTATCAAAAAAGGCATAGAGGTAGAACCTCCTCCTTCACAAGAAGGACGTGAATACATTCTTGCACAGGTAAAACATTATATTGAGGTTGCAGAAGAGCAGGTTCAGACCGGTCTTAAAGAACTCTCCAAAGACGCTGAGGAATATCTTTTAGCTCATGACTGGCAGGGAAGGGAACAAACCCTTGAAAACACGGTTAAAAAGGCATGTATTTTATCAGCCGGGCAAATGCTTAAGCTTGAAGATTTTGATATAAAGGACAGACCAATTAAGTCTATAGGCATAGGTAAGTTTGTCGAAGTAAAGCTTCAGGGATATATGAGGAATATAAAAAATTTTGAAAAATTTAATCTCTATGAAACCGTTATACCAGAAGTTGAAAAAGCATTAATATTGATGGTCATGAAAGAGACAAAATGGAATCAGACAAAAGCGGCAAACCTTCTCGGTATAAACCGAAATACATTGAGAGACAAAATAAAAAAACTAAAGATAAGTAAGAAATCATAACTACAATCATCACGAATAATATCCAATGTCATCCCGAACAGTCAGGACACATAGATTCTAAATTTTAAATTCCTGACCTCAGGCACCACTTTCTCTACGAGTCGTAGGCCAAGTATTCTATGAACCGAAGACCACATAACTAACGTGATAAGTACGTGTCTCTAAATCATGCTCGTGTGCTTTATTTTTTTCATTTGAGCTTTGAAATTTGCATTTAATGTATCGTCTCTACCGCATGCTCTCTTGAGACCCGTGGTGGTGCCAGAGGTATTGATGATGGATAACCTATTGGCACGAGGGCAACTGGTTTTAAATTGCCCGGCAGCTCAAGTATTTTTGATACCTCATCGTCATGGAATGCACCGACCCACACACTGCCGAGGCCCGCTTCATGCGCAACCAGCATCATTCCCATAATGCTCGCTGCTACATCCTGAATAGTGTAGAGGTGTACGCCCCGTTCTCCGTAATGAAGTCTTATGTGGCTGTCAGTACAGCCTACGATTACAAGCGGTGCTTTTGCGATAAAACTCTGGTTCAGGGCAGCAGATGCAAGCTTTGATTTCTTTTTTCTGTCAAAGATAAAATAAAATTTTCTTGCCTGCAAATTCCCGGCGCTGGGCGCCCATACGAGGGCTTCTTTCAGGTTTTCAATGAGGTTTTCAGGGATTTCTTTTGAAAGAAATTCCCTCACACTTCTTCTTTCCCTCACGGCATCAAGTATGCTCATCTTCGCCTCCCAAAAAGCAGATAATAAACAAAGTAGAGAGTAGAAAGTAGCACGTAGCGAGAAAAAAATCTCTCTTCTCTCCCCTTGCTACTCGCTACTTCTGAAAAAGTCTGTAGTCATCTACATTTTTTTGTCTAAAGTTTAAGAAGACTGATTCCTGAGATGGGGTCTAATGCTCGTTTTGCCTTTATCCCTTTTATCTCAATAATAATTACCTCAAGCACAAGGAATGTTTCTGCTTTTTCTCTGAGACACCCGGTTTTAGTCCTGTTTTTTTTACCAAATGCTCCATGAATATGGATTTTTGGGTTTTTCTTCTCCCAGAAAATTGTCCCGAGACCAATGACTTCGTGGCTCTCTTTGAACTCATTCCATACTGGTTTTGGGGGGATTGTGTCCTTTTCGGGACCGACAACAATCCTGCCTTTCCGCATCCCTCCTATAATATAAAATACTGCGGCATGTATGTTTTCCTTTTTAGCTATCGTTGTGAGGTTTTTCAGCACATCTTCCCGGTCTTCTAATCTTGCAACAATAATTCTTCCTGGTGTGCCTACCTGATATTTCATAGATTCTCCTGAACACTCTTTATTCGAGGATATCCTCCCCTTAGACTGAAATATAAAAAATTAGTCACGGTATAAAAAGGCATAAAAAACATTTTATTTAAAATTCAAAATATCCAGAAAGTTTTTTTATAGCATTTAACTTTTGCTGGTTGCCTATTTTGGAAGATTGTATTGCCTTTTTCATGGCTGAAACGGTCTTGTCATATGTTTTTTTATCAACAGGGAAAGGGGTTCCGTCTTTTCCGCCATGCGCAAAACTGAAACGCGCAGGGTCGCGGTAACTGGGCGGCTTTCCGTAAACAAGCTCTGATATAAGACTCAGTGCCCTTATCGTTTTGGGCCCCACCCCTTTTATTCCAAGGAGCTTTTCAAAATCAGCCGGCTGACGTTCATACGTTTTGACCAAAATTGAGTATAGTTTTTTCGGATTTATATCAGAAAGTCTTATGTTGTGACGTTTTGTGAGAGTAAGGTTACGTAATGATGCAAGAATCTTCTCGGGGTGTTCTCTCGCGAGAGCTGTTGAAACCTGCCTCGCACCCCTGCTCTCAGCAGCCACTAAATTGAGAGACGGCTTCTTTTTATTACAGCAAACCGCACTGTGTGGTTCGACAACGAAATCCTTCACATCCTGACCGAGCCAGTGATACCGCCGTGCGGTTTTATCGCAGGGATTCATACCCTGCTGAACTACTGCCCAGGAGCCTCTGCGGGTAAAGAGGAATGAATGATGATAAAGCTGGTAGCCGTCTTGCACCGCGGTGTTATCAACTTTTGCGGACATTCTGCTCGCAAAAATCAGTTTTTTTGTTTCAATTGAGTGCCGGTAACCAATTCTATCTATCTGCTCAGGGGTTTTTCTTGAGGTTGTGCCTTTCCCGCCTGCAATGAAAAAATTAAGGTCTTTTTCCAGTCCTTTGATGCCCTCTTTTGTCGCACCCAATACCGTCGTCGTGAGGCCGCTTGAATGCCAGTCAAAACCGAGCACGCAGCCAAAGGCTTGAAACCAGTAAGGGTCAGAAAATCTTTTTAATACCTCTTCGGGATTGAATTCCGTGGAAAGTGCTGTAATAATTTCTCTTGCCAGGAGCGTCATCCTGCTGAAAAGCCATCGCGGGGCTCTTCCGTAATGAAGAGGCATGGTTGAAATACCCGTACGCGGCATGATTCATTATAGCAAATAATTTTATATGTTAGAATTATATATCTTGAAGATGTTTTATTGTATTGCTGTCATAATTTTATTAGTATCTCTTCCAACTCCTGTACTGGCAAAGCAGTACAAGAACAACGAAATACCTGAACACATTTTAAACGTCTCTTTTGATGTTGATCAATCTAAGATATCAGGTATTTTACGAATTAATGTGAAGTCAGGGCAGGAACTCCTTTTCAAAAAAGGCAGACTCCATATTATTGACATAAGACTCAATAACCGGTCTATTGATTTTAATAACCATAAAAAGACCTTAAAAATAACACCTGAAGATGACGGGGTAATCGAGATACGTTACGAAGGTGTTTTTAAAGGTACTTCCTCCCGCGATAATACTTTCAAATCAATACGAAATGTTATTGATGAGAGGGGAATATCTCTTACGCAAACATGGTATCCAGTTATCGATGCGTTGAGTTACTACAATCTTAGCGTAACCCTTCCAGAAGGCTATGAAGCTTTATCAGAAGCTGAAGATATAAAAAAAATCAAGAGAAACGGGTCAGTAGAATTTAATTTTACCTTCTCCCATCCCGTAGATAAAATCCATCTCATTGCATCGAAAAAATACAAAGTTATAAAGGACAGTTTCAGGGACGTTAAAATCTATGCATATTTTTTTGAAGAAGATTTGAATCTTGTGGAAAATTATCTTGAATTTACAAAAAAGTATATAAAGCTCTATGAAAAACTCCTCGGCAGGTTTCCATATAAAAGGTTCTCAATTGTGGAAAATTTTTTACCGACGGGATATTCAATGCCGACCTTTACATTACTTGGAAAAACAGTAGTCAAACTTCCGTTCATCGTTGAGACTTCATTAGGTCATGAGATTCTGCACCAGTGGTTTGGAAATCTTATCTACGTTGACTATCAGAGAGGCAATTGGGCGGAGGGGCTGACGACATATCTTGCAGACCATCTCTACCAGGAACAAAAGGACAGGGGATGGGAATTTCGGAAACAGATGCTCGTAGATTATAAAAGTTACGTGACAACACATAATGAGTTCCCCTTAAACAAATTCGTATTCGGAGCGGATCCTGCATCAAAAGCAATCGGATATGGCAAGGCTTCCCTGACTTTTCACATGCTTAAGAAAATCGTGGGCGAAGAGAAATTTTTTAATGCCTTAAAATACTTCATAAAAGAGTATCGATTTAAGATAGCATTATGGGATGATTTAAGGATATCATTTGAGAGCGTTTATGGAGAGAGTCTGGAATGGTTCTTCAGACAGTGGGTCACTGCAAAAGGTCTGCCTCAACTATCTCTACATAATATAAAGGTAAAACACTTGAACGGACATTTCGAATTACAGTTCCACATTCTTCAGAAAGACATGGATTATCGGATGGAAGTGCCTGTGACCATATATACAAAGAGGAGAAAAATAAAGAGGTCATTCAGGGTTATTGAGAGTGAAAACGAATTTGAAGTTGCTTTATCGGATAAGCCTGAAAAAATAGTCATTGATGAAGATTATGATATAGCGAGGATTCTCACTGAGGACGAATTCCCTCCTGTCATTGCAAGGCTCCTAAAAGACGAAAAGATGATTATTTCACTTCCCCCTGATAACAAGAAATTCTATCAGAGCGTATTAGATCACTTTTGGAAAAAAGAACCACTCATAAAAGAGGCAAGAGACATTAAGGATGCAGACATCAAAAACTCTTCTGTTGTAATTCTCGGTCTTGATAATCCATTGATTGGAAGGCTTTATGGTAAACTTGTAACAGAAGATGCCGGTTTCAGCGCACTTGTGAAAGAGAATCCCTGGAATCCTGAAAAGGTTGTGGGAATCTTTCATGGAAAATCAAAAGATGAAATTGACGCTGCATTCAGAAAAATATCTCATTACGGAAAATATACCCAATTGTCGTTCAACAGTGGCAGGAACATTCATAAAAAGATAGAAGAATCGCAGAGGGGAATAGTGAGGAAACTCAAACAGGAGGCCGCTGCAGTTGATATCTCCGCGATTAAAGAATTACAGGATGTTATAAGCGGGGTCGCAGATAAAAAAATCATATATGTTGGTGAGATTCATGACGTATTTGCCCATCACGCTGTCCAGCTTGATATTATAAAAGGAGTATATAGACAAAATCGAAATATCGCAGTCGGCATGGAGATGTTTCAAAGACTCTTTCAAGAGACACTCGACAGTTTTATAGAAGGCAGGCTGGATGAAAGAGATTTTTTGAAGCGGTCAGAATATTTTAAAAGATGGGGTTTTGATTACAACCTCTATAAACCAATACTTGATTTTGCACGGGCAGAGAAAATACCCGTGTTAGCCCTGAACATTAACCGGGAGATAATAGAAAAAGTATCAGAGAACGGCATAGATTCGCTCTCAGACGAAGAGAAACAATTGATTCCTCTGGAAATGGATTTCTCGGATAATGAATACAGAGAGAGGATTAAAGAAGTCTTCAAATTACATGAAAACTCAGAAAACAAGAACTTTGACTTTTTTTATCAGTCTCAATTGCTCTGGGATGAGACAATGTCGCTTTCAATCGATGAGTTTTTCAGGGAATATCCGGACTACCAGATGGTTGTGCTTGCGGGAAAGGGTCATCTTGAATACGGTTCAGGTATCCCAAAAAGAACATACAGGAGAAACGGAAAGACGTATGCAATTGTCCTGATTGATGCCAAGGTGGAGAAGAACATAGCTGATTATGTTATTTTCCCGATGCCGGTAGAGGGTGTTACTGCTCCAAAACTGATGGCTTTTCTGAAAATAGAAGATAAGAGGATTGAGATTGCGGGTTTTCCTGATGAAAGCGTTTCCCAAGACGCAGGCTTAAAAATCGGCGATATCATTCTCTCTATAGATGATAGTGCTGTAACGAGCATAGAGGACATAAAAATACAGCTCTTTTATAAAGAGAGGGGAGAGACAATCAAGGTCAGGGTTCTTAGAAAAGAAGAAGAGAAAGAAAGAGACATTGAGTTTGAAGTAAAGCTGTAAATATTAATTTTCAAAAGAGTTAACCTTTCTGATTGCTTTTTTTCACTGTTATAATCTATCTCATAAGAGGTGCCAGCATTAATAACTCTTTCTTCCTGTTAAAGTGATTCTTAAACTTATCTTTTTAATATAAAATTACATCTGATAATCATCATACATTCAAGAAATATCTTCACAAATTTTTCACATTCTCTTCATCATTTCTTCAAACACATAAGATATTCTAATTATTAAAAGAACATTTTGCTCCTTTCTTTTCCCTTCTTTAGCAGTCAGGCCCCCCTCCCTGGCTGCTTTTTTTTCTGTAATGTTGATTTTAAATCTTCCCTTTGAATACAAGATTACAGATTGCAACTAACATTTCCATAACAATGGTTTTAACTCAGGTTTCTAAAACCTTTTTAGTAGCTTTCAAATGAAATAACGAGCGTAGTACCCGTAGTTCGGGATCGCATCGACGTATCGATGTGCTGAAGGGAGTTCTAATTATATTTGAAGTTATGATTTAAATCATAGTAATCTTTTCATTTTAGATATAAATAAATATAGAGAATTATCTCAGAAATATATTACAACAATGTAACAATTATAAAGGAGGCATATGCGGTGAAAAGAATTATCATTGCTTTAATTATTATTATGGTGTTTTTTACAG
>DAOVVO010000024.1 GCA_030637135.1 Nitrospirota bacterium | reverse complement strand
TTGTAAAACCTTCCACTATTTTTTGTTTATGTTCGTATACCCTTTTTATCAAATCTCCTGTAATACCGGTATATAAAACCGTATTTATTTTTTTAGTCAGTATGTATACATAATATTGTTTGCTCATGAGATTGCTTCAGTCACTTCGTTCCTTCGCAACGACACAATAGAGCTTTTGCTCTTAGCGTTGGCAATTTACTTAATGCGTTTGTATTAACTCCTTCGGTTGTCAATTTTAGCACATTATATAATTTATAAAATAATATAATAAATCTTTCAACCTGGGGCGTAAACGTGCAACTTTTTCTGATTAATTTACCCTGTTAGAGAAAGCCAATGGTGGTTAACTGCCACCGTCGGCGCATACCATTAGAGATTGTAAAATCTCTAACGGGGTAATGTTTCATTCTGTTTAAGACTTAAAAATACCATCATAAGAATATTTCATTACGGATAGTTACATTCAGAGAAAGATTTTAAATTATGAAGGTTTTTGATTTGTTACTTTACATAGTTGTCAAATTGTACTTCTTTAATCTAAGGCTTTCCCCCATACAGAAAAATTTTTATGCGATTCCTGTCTCAAAAGGTAGATGGATCTTCAGGCGGAAGCTTTGATTCATCAAAGGGCATAATCCCGAGTTGTGTCATAACAGACTCAATTCCCTTTAAAACATCACTATAATCACCAGCAGGCAATTCCTGTGTCAATGCTTTCGTAACCAGTGCATCAAATGTCTCATAATCAAATTCACCATCAAGCACACCTGAGCGTTTTAAAACGTTAAAAATGGTTTTATCATCTTTTAAATCATCATCCTCTCGGATCTGGAGATTCTTCTTTTTTTCAGGCGAATTTATATACCAATTACAGAGCAGAAACCAGTGCGTCATAGAGGGTTATAATGGCCAATGATGTTTTACCCTGACGCAGTCTTCGTATGGCTCCACGAATGTGGAGCTTGACCCGCATGAGAGGCCCTTCTACTGGACCAAGGGCATCTTCATCCATTAATCCAAAATGAGGCATAAAAGATTCTCGCCTTTCCCTTATCTATTTACAAATTTATAGGTTATTATATAAAAAAAAATCAAAAGACGTATCCAAAATGTGAGTTTGGAGTTTATTACGAAAACGAAAAAAATATTTCTTATTTTCCTGTTTCTCTTTTTTTCCAGCCGTTTAGCCATGAGCATCCCAAAAATGGGAGAGACTCCTCAAAATGTTGAAGACACATTTTTATCTGATGGCTACCATGTAAACGTAGAGGTATGGGTTGAGAATCTCCAAATACCGTGGTCCTTGATATTCCTCTCGAAAAGCAGGGCCTTGGTAAGTGAACGGGCTGGTAATATAAAACTCATAAAAAATGGACAACTCCTTGAAACTCCATATGCCCACATAAATGTTATATATGAAGGGGAAGGCGGTTTAATGGGACTCGCGGTTCACCCCGAGTTCCCTCAAAAACCTTATATCTATGTAATGCACACGTATAGAAATGGAAAAGATATCCAGAACAGGGTAATACGGTTAAAGGACAGTGGTGAAAAAGGAATCTTTGATAAAGTTATTATTGATGACATACCAGGTGCTCGATTTCATAACGGCGGGAGAATTGCCTTTGGACCTGATGGTATGCTCTACATTACCACAGGAGAAAACTTTGACGCTGACCTTGCACAAAACCTGGCTTCACGAGCTGGAAAGATATTAAGAGTAACACCAGACGGGAATATACCCGCGGATAATCCATTCAAGAATTCACCTGTATATTCATACGGCCACAGAAACCCTCAGGGACTGTCTTGGCATCCTGATACAAAAGAGCTCTTCGCGTCAGAACATGGCCCTTCAGGAGAATTTTTTGCTTTTGCCAATGATGAGATAAATATTATAAAAAAAGGCTCAAACTATGGATGGCCAGAGACAATAGGTGCACCCGGCTATAAATCATTTACTGATCCTCTCATCGTGTGGAAAAAAACAACCCCGCCGTCCGGCATAACATTTTATAAAGGAGATAAACTAAGTCATCTGAAAGGAAACCTTTTCGTAGCAACCTTAAGAAGCCAGTCTTTAATCAGAATCAAGCTGAAAAAAGAGGCGGAAAGGTTCCGGTTCGGAATTGCCCCTCAAACTCGATTCACAGTAACTGGCATTGAACGATGGTTTGCTCACGACTTTAAACATGGTAAATTCGGTAGAATACGGGATGTAGTAGAGGGACCTGACGAATTCCTTTACTTTCTAACGAATAATACAGACGGCAGGGGACAACCAAAGCGCGGTGATGACAAAATTTACCGCATAAAGCCAGAATGAAAAAAACCTAACTCCTTTCTCTTTTTCCCGCCTTTCCCGCATTCTGCCTACTGCTTACTTTTTTCTTCTTTTCCCGCTTTACCTCTTTTCCCGCATTTTCTCGCCTTGTTTTATCCTTTCCCGCTTTTCTCGCTTTCTGCCTACTACTTATCACTTTTTTGTTTACGTTTCTTCAAAAACTCCTTAAGAGCCTCAGGATTATCTATAGGTTCATAACATATCATCCCCAGACAAGGAAGCACGTAACCTCTGTCTTCTCCATATGCTATATTCGTATAAGGGCTGTACATTGAAAGAACTATATCAATGAGTTCGCGCTTCGTTGTATGGAGAGTTAATGTGAGCATATTGAAGTATGCATCAAGTGCGGAATAATAATATCCTGAAAGAATGTGCTGGTTCTTTGCTCTCGCAGAAAACGCCTTGAGCGCCTTTTCAGCATACTGATAAAATGTATCTTTGCCGGTCAAATGATAGAGTTTCAATAATAACCTGATACTTAATGCGTTTGCTGATGGGTGAGAAATATCTTCTATTCCTTTGAGCCTCATTCCGATAAGCTGGGTTTCTGTTTCAAAGAACCCTCCCTCATTACTATCCCAGAGCTTCCGAATACACAATTCCATCACGTCATCTGCTTTCCTGAGATATGATGAGTCTCCTGTAACTTCATATGCAGAAACAAGAGCCTCTCCATAATTTACATAGTCATCAAGAAATGCCGTTACACCTTCTGAGTGAAAGAGTTCGTTTTTTATAAAATACTTTTTCATAATTCTATGGAGACTCTTAAGCGCAAAATCTTTGATATGTTCATCTTTGAGTACTCTAAACGCCTTTAAATATGCTGTTATGAGCATACCGTTTAAAGACGTATAGAGCGTTGTATCGACAAATGGCATTTTTCTCTTTTTCCGTTCCCGGAGTAATTTCTTCTTGCCCCGGGTAATAATTTCTTTGACCTTGTGTATATCTATTCCTATCTCTTGTGCAATTTCATTTTTTCCCAGAGACACAAACAAAACCCTTTTTGCCTGATCATGATGCATGGTGCCCTTTTCATGAAAAAGATGCAGGGATAGAATCCTGTATTCTTCATCGCTCATCACTTTTCTGAAATCGTCATCTGTCCATGTGAAATATCCACCTTCGTCATCAGGCGTAACATCAGCATCCTGACTGGCGTAAAACCCGCCATCAGTGTCAGAGAGTACTTCTTGAATAAAATTGATTATCTCCTTTGCTACATTTTTGAAGTATTCATCTCCGAAAATCGAATATGCATCAATATAGTTTCTCAAGAGCCACGCATTGTCATCAGCCATCTTTTCAAAGTGCGGAATAATCCACGCCTCATCTGTTGAGTAACGGTGAAATCCTCCCTGAATCTGATCGTGAAACCCGCCTTTCGCCATTGAATCAAGTGTTTTTTTGAGAGCAAGCCTTATGGATTCTTTTGGTGTGAGAACATATCTGTTTATGAGAAATTCCAGTGCACCTGTCATGGGAAATTTTGGAGCAGTGCCAAATCCGCCATTTTGAAGGTCGAGTTCGGAAAGAATTTTTTCCAGCGCTATGCCAACATCTGATTCTTTCAGGTCTTCAGGTACTGTCGGTTTCGGTTTCAGTGCATTAATGAGTTTGCCGGTGTGGTGGGAAATCTCTTCCTTTTTTGACTTAAAAAGCTCAAGCACTGCCCTCAATACCTTCTTGAATCCCGGCCTTCCGTATTGATCTTCCGGCGGGAAATACGTGCCTCCGTAAAATGGCATTTTATCGTGGGTTAAAAACACGCTGAGCGGCCAGCCACCTCCGGCACCCATTGCGGCAACTGCATGTTGATATATTCTGTCTATATCAGGTCTTTCATCCCTGTCAAGCTTAACATTAATAAAGTTATCATTAAGGAGTTTTATGATCTCTTCATTTTCAAAACACTCCTTAGCCATTACATGACACCAGTGACACCATATGGCACCAGTACTCAAAAATACCGGCTTGTTTTCTTTATGAGCCCTTTCAAATGCCTCATCAGACCATGCATGCCAGTCAATTTTCTGATGAGCAGCATGCTTTAGGTAGGCAGATTTTTCATGTGCGAGTCTGTTCATAAATTATCTTAAAACAAATGCTGTATTCTCAGTGAAGCTCCCCGCCTACAAGGCGGGGCTTCAAAAAGGAATAATCTTCTGAATGACTATTCAACCTATATATTCCCCCCCCTTTAGTAAAGGGGGGCTAGGGGGGGATTTGTAAAAGTTATAATTATAAAATCCCCCTTAATCCCCTCGGAATCGAGTCGTGCCGACCTTTTCCAAAGGGGGAGACCTAAACGGAATTTAAAAAGCTATTGTGTAATAGAAGAAAGAAGTCTTTTAATATTTTGACACGTTTATCTCTTCGATTTCACCGGTTACAAGGTAAATGATCCGTTCACAGATATTCGTTACGCGGTCAGCAATCCTTTCCAGATTATGTGCTACCCACATCAGATGTGTTGCACCCGTGATTGTCTTTGGGTCTTCAACCATAAACGATATAAGTTCACGGTAAATCTGATTGTAAAGAAGATCTACCTCATCATCCTCATCGCAAATTGCCCGTGCCGAATTAACATTTCGTTTCATAAAAGCTTCAAGCGACCTTTTAATCATATCTGTTGCTTTTTCAGTCATCCGGGGTATATCAATAAGAGGTTTAATAAGGGGCCTATCTCCCATCATGATAACAATTTTTGCAATGCCCTCAGCATAGTCGCCCATACGCTCTAGCTCGGTTATTATATTTAAAATTGCTATGAGGTCCCTCAAATCAGTGGCAACAGGCTGCTGTGTCGCAATCAGGCTGATACACCGCTCCTCGATACCCCATCGCTTCTTATTAATTAAGATGTCTTCCGAGGCTATTTTTTCAGCCTCTTCAACATTTCGACTCTTTAACGCCTCTACAGAACGGTTTATAGCTTTTATCACCATTTCGCCCATTTTAACGAGTTCCTGCTCCAGTTCTTGTCTATATTTTTGAAATGATTCCCTTGTTGTCATAGCTATTCCTCCTCATTAACCAAAACGTCCTGATATATAATTTTCAGTAAGCTTCTCTTTGGGATTAGTAAATATTCTGCTCGTTTCATCAAATTCAATCAATCTCCCTAAATAGAGAAAGCCTGTGAAATCCGAAACCCTCGCAGCCTGCTGCATGTTATGGGTAACTAAAATAATAGTATACCGCTCTTTTAATTTCCCCATAAGTTCCTCTATCTTTAAAGTACTGGCTGGGTCTAAAGCAGAGGTCGGTTCGTCCATCAGGATAACCTCTGGTTCAACAGCCAGAGCTCGGGCAATGCATAATCTCTGCTGCTGTCCTCCGGATAAAGCCAGTGCCGAATTATTGAGCCGCTCCTTAACCTCTTCCCAGAGGCCACTGTTTTTCAGGCTTCTTTCAACAATCTCAGTGTTTCTCTTTTTATCCCTGAGTCCTTTTACCTTCAAGCCATAGACAACATTGTTATAAATTGATTTTGGAAACGGATTTGGACGCTGAAATACCATTCCTATTTTTCTTCTGATATTCACAACATCAGCGCCGTTTTCATAAATATTTCTTCCATCAAGGAGTATATTGCCCTCAATATGTGAACTTTCGATAAGATCGTTCATTCTGTTTATGCATCGTAACAAGGTGGATTTCCCGCAACCAGATGGCCCGATAATAGCTGTAACTTTGTGTTCAGGTATATTAAGATTTATTTTTTCTAAAACCTGTTTTTCACCAAAAAAGAGACTCAAATCTTTTGTAATAATCTTATTTTTGTAAAGAAATTTTTTCATTGCCTTTTTATACCTGGAATTTTTTTCTCAACCTGTATCGAAAAATCATAGCAGTCAAATTCATCACAAAAACTAAAACAATTAAAACAAGAGCAGTTCCATATGCAAGGGGTTTTACCTGCTCAATGGCATGATGCTGTGTGGACAAAATATAGAGATGGTATGGAAGTGCCATAAACTGGTCAAAAACTGAGCCGGGCAATGCAGGGAGAGAAAAAGCAACACCGGTAAAAAGAATCGGTGCTGTTTCCCCTGCAGCCCTTGACAGTCCGAGGATGCTTCCTGTTAATATTCCCGGAATCGCATGGGGAAGCACATTTGTATAGATGCTCTGCCACTTTGTTGCCCCTAATGCAAGGGCACCTTCCCTGTATGATTGAGGAACCGCTCTTAGAGCCTCTTCAGAAGTAGCAATTATCCAGGGCAAGGTCAAAAGCCCAAGTGTCAGACCTGCAGAAAGCACTGATGTACCGAAACGAAAACCCTGAACAAACAGGGCTACCCCGAACAAACCGTAGACAATAGAAGGAACACCTGCCAGGTTTCTTATAGCAGCCCGGATAATGCCTGTTAATGTCCCCTCTCTCGTATACTCACTTATATATATTGCAGCACATACTCCCAGAGGAATTGAAAAGAGCGTTGTTATGAGTGTTACAAATATTGTCCCTACAATCGCTGGAAATATCCCCCCTTTGGTCATACCTTCTCTGGGGAAACCTGATAAAAACTCCCAGTTAATAACACTCAATCCCTTTGCACTGATATCAAAGATAATAACGCACAGAATCAGGACAACGAGCAGGGCTGATAGACCGAGCATACCAAAACCGAACATTTCATCTAATCTCTTAAATCTCATACCCTTTCCCTGCGATGTCTTGCAATAACGACCTCTGCAACAAGATTTACTCCCATACTCATAAGAAAAAGGACGCCACCTATGGCAAACAGTGAATAATAATGAGTGGTTCCATAAGGTACCTCACCCAGTTCAATAGCAATGGTAGCAGTCATTGTTCTTACAGAATCAAAAAAATCATGGGGCATCGCAAGGGCATTACCTGTAACCATCAACACTGTCATGGTCTCCCCGATAGCCCTGCCAATTCCAAGCATGATTGACGCTACAACCCCGGAAAGAGCAGCGGGGAGAACCACCCTGATCAGAGTTGTCCACCTGTTTGCACCCAGTGCATAGGATGCTTCTTTATAATCGCTGGGAACTGCATGAATTGCATCCTCTGATATAGTAATAATCGTGGGCAAAGACATAACAGCAAGAAGCATAGCGCCGTTCAAAGCGTTCAAACCGGATGTCACACCAAAGGTTCTGGATATGAGGGGACCAACCAGAACAATACCGATAAATCCCAGGGCAACAGATGGAATGCCTGCCAGAATTTCTATAATCGGCTTGAACGTCTCCCTTTTTTTAGGACTGGCTACCTCAGAAATATACGCGGCACACCCGATCCCAATGGGCACAGCAATAATCATTGCACCAAGTGTGACCATAACAGTGCTTACAACCATGGCAAGAATACCGTAAGACGGCGCTCCATATGCTGACGGGTTCCATACGCGCCCTAAGAAGAATTCAAAAAAAGGGACCTCTTGAAATGTCTTAATTCCGTTAAAAAAAAGCATCAAAAAAATTCCGGCGAGTATGAGAACCGACGATAGACCAGTTAAAAAGAAAAATGAATGAATTGCTTTTTCTTCTACTGTTCTGAAATTCATTGAATTATCCCGAGTTCTTTATTCAGCTCCGCATATTCAGGGGTCACAGGGTAATAACCCTCACGTGAAACCATGTTTTGTCCATCAGCGCTTAGTTCGAATTGTATGAAATTTAATATTTTTCCTGCGGGTATACCATTGGTGTACTGATATAAGGGTCTGCTGATAGGATAGCGCCCTGTTTTGACATTTTCCGGATCAAGAGGAGATACCGCAGGTGCATCTGCATCTTTTGCAATTCTTAAAACCTTGATACCACTTGTAACCTCTCCTGCGCTATCCACTACATACCCTATTCCAACATAACCTATGCCAGCCTCATCCTGCTTGACAGCCTCTACTATCTGCGCGGTTCCATTCATCATCTTCATAGCCTGTGAGTACTCTCCTTTTAAGATGTTGTCTCTGAAGAATATATACGTTCCAGAGTTGCTCTGTCTTCCGTATAAAGAAATAGGAAGATCAGGACCTCCTGCTTCACTCCAGTTTAAAATTTCTCCTTTAAAAATTTTAGCTAACTCATTGAGCGTTAAAGAGTCAATTATGAGGTTGTCATGCGTTATGAGCGCCAGTCCATCAAGTGCGAAAACAACAGCTACAGGATCTATGCCTTTTTCTTCAGCCTGCTTTATCTCTGAATCCTTCATAGCCCTTGAGGAATTTGCTATATCCGTCTGTTTATTAATAAGCGCCGCAATCCCCGTACCAGAACCTCCCCCTGTAACTGCAAGGGACATATCCTGGTTCTTCTTCATAAATTCCTCCGCAAGCCGCTGAACTAAGTTTACCTCGGTATCAGAGCCTTTTATCTGAATTGTAGACCGGCCTTTTTCTTTCATCTCACAACCTGTCATCATTAAAAACAGGACAATACACACGAGGATTTTTTTCAACAGAGAGAATTTTTCCATTATGCTCTTTCTCTTTGATATCGTTTACTCAATAAATTTGGGGAGTAATATGTTAAATACAATTTCTCAGGCGCATTATTTTATCATTTTATTTCCTTTTTAAAAAGATGAAACACCATAATCAACCCATTCGACTGTCCCCGACTTAAAAGTCGGGTTTTGCTCAGGGTTGATACTGAGCGGCACCTGTATTTCCCCTACCCTAAAGGGTAGGGTTTGTGTGCCGCCGAACGTATCAAGCACATAAGTTAGAAAAGTATGATATGGCTGTAAGGGGAAATTCTTTTTAGCCCGTTATCAGAGGATGTTTGAGAAACTGGTTGTTCTGTGCAGAACGTACGGTATTTTCAAGGAGCATGGCTATTGTTACAGGACCGACACCGCCGGGTACAGGTGTGATAAAAGAAGCTTTTTCCTTTACCGCTTCGAAATCAACATCGCCGACTATTGAGCCGTTTTCCAAAACGTTTGTCCCGATGTCCACAACTACTGCGTTATCTTTAACCATATCAGCCTTTATCAATCCCTTTTTCCCGGTAGCAGAGCACAGGATATCAGCCTGGCGAGTAAAATATCCCAGGTCCACAGTCTCTCTGTGGCAGACAGTAACGGTTGCCTCCTTAGCGAGGAGCATCATTGAAAGTGGTTTTCCCACAGCAAGGCTTTTTCCAATAACCACCGCATGCTTGCCTTTTATATCAATCTCACAGTATTCGATAAGCCTTATAACACCAAAAGGTGTACAGGGAAGAAAACTTGAAACACCAGACAATGACTCCCTCCGGTAAAGCGATTCATAATCACCTTCTTTGAAAATCTGGAAGGTGGATTCATCAGCCGCAAGCCTTCCCACAGACAGTGAACCAAGCCCGTCAATGTCCTTTTCCGTGGCTATCTCATTCACAACTTTCCTCACATTAATCCTCTTTGGAAGGGGAAGCAGTACCAGGAGACCGTTCATCCTTTCGTCCCTGTTTGTTGAATTTATTGTGTTGAGTATTTCATTTATTGACACATTCTCAGGGAGGTGATTTTGATAGGACCTAATTCCAACCTTGTTACATGCCTTATTTATAGCAAGTAAATACTGCCTGGAAGCCGGGTTTTCACCAACCAGCACTATCCCAAGCCCCACATCTATACCATACTGTTTCAGATGTTCAACATCTTTTTTAACCTTGTTTTTTATATCATCCGAGAGTATCCGCCCTTCCATTATCTGCGCCATAATCTTTACATTCCCTTTACTTTCTGAAAACCATTATGGTAATCAGTTGTTATGTAGTAAGTCACAACAAATTGCAAACATTTTATAACGAAAAACAACGGTACTTTTTGTCGTAGTTTATAAATTATCAATTACTCTTTTCATCTTATCTCTCACCTGTTCTGCTATATCCCTCAGTCCCGGATTCTCTATTGCCTGCATGGATGCAACAGGGTCTATAGCGGCAATCTCAACTTTTCTGTCAGAAATTTCCTGAACAATGACATTGCAGGGCAGCATCGTGCCAATTTTATCCTCTGTCTGAAGAGCCTCGTAAGCAAAGGGCGGATTGCACGCACCGAGAATTCTGTATCTTCTGAAATCCACATTCAATTTTTTCTTCAGGGCTTCCTTCACATCAATTTCTGTAAGGATACCAAAGCCTTCTTTTTTCAGTTCCTCTGTTACTCTCTTGACCGCTTCTTCAAAGGATACTTCCTGTATTGTACTAAAATAGTAGCTCATATTTTTTCCTTTCGTTTCATATATTTTTTCACCAAATAATCAGTTTATTTCTTTCCGCGGTATTTATCCCTGAGGCAGGGTCTGACAAAATGAAAGCACATCAAGCTGTTCCTTAAGCCCGAGAAAAAGCAGTGAAATCATTTGCGTTCCAGGATGCCCCCATTAGATTTCTTAAGTTCTCTTATCTTACTCAGTGTATCACTGTAGATATCAACCTTTGAAGAGTTTAATTCTATCGCTTTAAGGACGAGACGTTCAGCCTCCTCAAGATTCCTCCCCTTTGTATAATAAAGCCATGCAAGATTATTGTAGGCATCAGCATTTTTGGGATCCTTCTTTATTGTCTTTTTAAAATATTTTTCAGCTTTATCCAGGTCTTTTTTTTGATAATATACGTTTCCGATATAAAGATATGCAATGGGAAGTTCTTTTGCCGCCCGTTTATATTCTTTGAGAGCCAAATCAATTTCACCCTTTTTCTCATACGCTACTCCGAGATTTACATGTTCCACCGGAGAAAGGGGGTCTTTAAGAACAATAATCCTGGGGAAGGTGCATCCTGAAAAAAGCACACATGAGGAAAAAGTTACGAGGAAAAAAAATACTAACTTGAGTTTTTTATTCATCTGTTAAACATTATGGCGAGGTTATGAGCAGTGTCCAGAAATCCGTTTTCTTCCATGACTTTAAAAAATGCGACAGCGGAATAAATTTCAACCGTTCTCTCCCTGAATGAACGATAATTCCATGCTCATTATAGCCTATAACAACCATAAAGTGATGCTGCTGAAAAACCCAAAAACCATAATCAACCATTACTATAAGCGGGTTGCCTGAATTGATATTGTATTTGATATCCTGAAAATTACCTTCATACTGTCGAGCTTTTAGGTCTTTTTCCTCCGCATATAAGACCATATCTATATCCAGTGTTCCCCGAGCTGATTTACTGTAAATATCCTGCGCAATATTCTCCGGGGTGATGTGCACACCCTGATAATGTAAGACCGATGAAAGTGAGGAAGGACCACACTGGTATGCTTCCTGTGGATAAAAAGGGACGTTCTCTATTATACGTCCAGCTCCGGATTCCTTAATCTCAGGGTTTATAGCACATGAAAAAAGGGAAAGCAGGATGAGAGAAAACATAAAGGGGTACCCTGCTACCAGTGCGCCCCTCTTCACTGAATGCTTTTTCACAGTTTTATCCATGCTATAAGCATAAAGAGGTATGAACGTCTCAGAAAAGGGTACTATTTAGTGACAATAACCTTGTGTCCTGTAAGCTGAAACAGGAGAACAACAAGTATTGCAATCACAAGAAGTGCGATTATTATCCCCAAACCATCACCACCAACCTGTAAGTCATCAAGATTCTGAGCAAAGTAATGAATCTGCTGATCACTGAGCTGGTTGAGTTTTGACTGAATCTCATCCGGTGTAAACCCTAATTTCTCGAGCCTTTCCCTTACAAGTTTCATCTCAAGAAACTCTTGAATCTTCTGAAGATCAGAAGTTCTGTCAGTCTGAGAGACAGCAATGACTTCTGATGGCGAAAGACCTGCGTCAACTCTGGGTGCAATACCGATCAAAAACATGGTTATAACAAGAAACCACGTGATATATTTCATGAATACGTATTTCACCTCCTTTCAGAAACCTACATCCTGTAAACCCCGTTAGAGATTTTACAATCTCTAACGATATTCGCCAACGGTGGCTTTCTCTAACAGAGTGAACGTTAAACGTTCAAATAAACGATATTTTCTTGATAAAATGATATGGGAAGAGGATTATCGTGTCAAGAAGATTTTTTTGAGAAATCTCTGATGAACATTATTTTTATCAGTTCAAGGTCCCCTCTCCGCTCCTTAACAACATCATGAACACTTTCATAAAATTATTTTTCCACATCATTTATAAAGATTGGATAATATTTTATTCTTAAAACCATCTTATCGATTACTGAGGAGATGAGGCCACATTATTGAACAGCATCTTGAGTTCCTGTTTAATTGACAATGGTTTAAACCCCAACCTGAAAGCCCTTGCACTATCGAATGAGACGTCAGGCGGTCTCGGTGCCTTCATGATCATCTCCTTTTGTTGATATCTTAATAGTTTGGCCTTGCTAAAACCAACAGCTCCCGCTAACAATCGTCCGAAATCATACCGTGAAATACGTTCTGTGCCGCCCAGATGTATTATTCCTTTTACTTTTTCGAGTGCGAGCAAAAGTCCCAGGGCTGCAATTTTTCCACTTATTGGGGTTCTGAATTCATCCACAAACAATTTTAATTCACCACCCTGTTTCATCACTTCCATCATGGGTTGAATAAACGACACAGCGACGGGCCCAGGGTCACCAAACATCAAAGGCAAACGGCATATAGCAGCATAAGGATAATTTTCAAGTATAGCTTCCTCTGCTCTTACTTTCTGTTCACCATAAACATTAATAGGACATACGGGGTCTTCTTCTTTATAAGGAGGATTTAATCCATTAAAAACCATATCAGATGATGTAAAGACATATGGAATATTATAATCAGAACAAAGAGCGGCAATAGTAATCGAAGCATCAACATTAATGTTATGTGTTTCGCTCCTGTTTTCCTGACAATAATTAAGATCAGTCATTGCCGCTGTATGGATAACTGCATCAGGACTGATTTCCTGAAATATTTTCTTAAGTTCATTAAAATTTCTTAAATCAGATTGTACAATCTTTGCTCCAGATATTTTCACGGGATGAGAAAAAACTATTCCGCTTAAATCCCAGTCATTTTTTGCCTCACGGCAGATATTCCAACCAAGAAAACCACTGGCACCGGTGACAAGCAATTTTCTCATAGTAGATTATTTCATCCTGGACAGAGCAAAGTATCCCAAGAAGCGATGACTTCCCAGTAATATATAATGGAATCGTCCGAGGTAAAGATTATCTTTCTCCAAACATCTCACGTCATCCCTGATTTTTCGTATGATAGCTGAATTCTCAATTCTATTGTAATTTATTACTACAGTACTCAATGAATCGACTTCCCTGCAAATCCCTTTTTCAAGAAAGAAATGACCCCACACTTTTTTAAAAAATATGTTGTATCCTGATACCCCACCATGTTCCACATAAAATACCTTGCGAAGAGGAAACATGTTGAGACCGGGTATGAAGGTTAACATATCAACAAGGTATTCACCGGAGAATTCGGAAATATCCGGAGTACGTGCTTTTTTAAAGATTTCTTTGAGTTCATTATTGTTTCGTGGAAATTTCATAGTGCACCTCTTTGTTAGTGTATCAGATTCCTTTCATATGTATTCTCCTGTTTACCCCGTTAGAGAAAGTTCATCCCGTCAGAAATTTATCTCTAATGAGATGGTGTAGTGATTACCTTTCAGAGCCTGTACATGATATACATACAAGGAATACAGATGAGCGGAAAGGTATCCATCCCCACAGGGGAGGCATAAATAGAACGTGTATGAAATACATTTCTT
>DAOVVO010000055.1 GCA_030637135.1 Nitrospirota bacterium | reverse complement strand
GGAACGACGGCAGAGTCTGGGTTCCCCAAAATAATGGTGATAAGCGCCCTCCTCAGGAAATTCCGGAAGAAGAACGTGATTATTATCTGGAGCGAAAACACCCGGGATTCGGCAACCTCGCTCCGCGCAACGTAGCCTCACGCTCGGCAAAGGAAGTTTGTGATGAAGGACGCGGTATCGGCACGAGCGGCTATGGCGTATATCTTGATTTTGCCGATTCCATTAAGCGCCTGGGTGAAAATGTTATAAGGGAGCGATACGGTAACCTTTTTGAGCAGAGAGCGCTGGATCTGATTCCTGCGCTTCGCGCTGAATTCTGGGAAAACGTGAGAGTCCCTGGCAGCGGTACCGCACTGAATCAGGAACTGGAGAAAGCCGGGCGTGTGGCGGACTTTCTTGAATTCGGAGAGCTTATGGCTCGAGATGCCCTTCATCACAATGAGTCCTGATGAGTCCTGCGGTGGACATTTCCGTACTTCCCCAGGGGAAGGTTGAGGCCAAAAAACGCGTCTGTTTAATGACTGAAGAGATGCTTCGCAGGGGCTTTGGGAACTGTACAAACCATTACGAATGTCAGGCAGCCTGCCCGAAGGGAATTAAAGTTTCCTTTATTGCACAATTGAACAGGGAATTTATCAAGACCCTTTGTTCAGGGCCCATTAAAACCGAGCAAAGATCAGATTCTTTGCTCAAGAGTAATATGACGGACATAAAGATAAGGCATATCAACACGTGCATACTATGTGGATATGTAATATATTTAAAACTCCATCAACTTTTACGCTCTGTACATTCTGTCCACTCACTCCCTTTACATGACCCATATGCAACAAAACTGTTGCGAACAAAAATGTTGCATTAGAACAGTATTTCTGTTGAAAGCTCACTATATGAAGGTTTAAAATAACGTGGATGTGAGACAAAGCCGCATATCCCATCACAGAAAATGAAATGTTAACTCCCCTATCGAGGTATTGAAAATTTTCTTCTGTTTCTGATATATTAGTTATGCTTTAAGCATGGAGGTTCGTTGTGAAAGAAGGGATACATCCAGAATACAAGAAGGCAAAGGTAGTCTGTGCCTGTGGTGAAGGTTTTACCACGAGTTCAGCACTGCCTTCTATTCATGTAGAAATTTGCTCTAAGTGTCACCCGTTCTTTACCGGCAAGCAGAAACTGCTTGATGCTGAAGGCAGGGTGGAGAAGTTTAAGAAGAAATACGCAAAGAAAAAAAAGTAGCTACTTAAGAAACAAAGGAAACTCGCTTAAACGTACCATGGTTGAGTTTCCTTTTTTGTTTTTACACAGGTAAAGGACTCTTTGAAAGAGATGGAAAGAATAAAAAACATAGGTAGAGAAAGGCAATGCTAAAAGAAAAGCTTCAAACAGTAGAGGATAAATATAACGAGCTCACAAATCTCCTTTCAGATCCTGAGGTGCTTTCTGATTTCTCACAGTATCAGAAGTATTCCATGGAACTGGCAGAACTTGCAAAGATTGTTGAGAAATTCAGGGACTATAAAAAAATACTTTCTGATATAAAAGATGCTGAAGAGATTTTAACTGAAAGTAAAGATGATACCTTAAAGGAGCTTGCCAGCGCTGAACTTGCTGAGTTAAAGGAAAGAAAGCCTGTTATTGAACGTGAGTTGAAGTTTATGCTCATTCCGGTTGACCCGCGTGACAGGAGAAATATCATTTTGGAGATAAGGGCTGGGACAGGTGGAGAGGAGGCAGCGCTTTTTGCAGCAGACCTTTTACGGATGTACAGTAAATATGCGGAGCGCAGAAGATGGAACGTAGAGATAATAAACATGAATCACACGGGCATCGGCGGCATCAAGGAAGTCATTGCGTCCATACAGGGCAAGGGCGCATACAGCCGCCTGAAATATGAAAGCGGTGTTCATCGTGTCCAGAGAGTACCGGTCACCGAAGCATCCGGCAGGATACATACATCGGCGGCAACCGTGGCGGTCCTGCCTGAAGCAGAAGATGTTGATATAAAAGTTGATGCAAAGGATTTACGTATCGATACATTTTGCGCTTCAGGGCCTGGCGGACAGGGAGTGAATACCACATATTCAGCAGTGAGAATTGTTCACGAGCCAACGGGTATGATTGTTCAATGTCAGGATGAACGCTCACAAATAAAAAATAAGGAAAAGGCTATGAAGGTGTTGCGTTCGAGATTGTATGAGATTGAAATTGAAAAACAGGAAAAAGAACGGGCGTCTGAAAGAAAATTGCAGGTAGGTACAGGCGACAGGAGTGAACGAATACGCACGTATAATTTCCCGCAGAACAGGGTAACAGACCACAGGATCGGACTGACCCTTCATAAATTAGAAACAGTGCTGGATGGTGATCTTGATGAGGTTTTAGACACTCTTATCACCCATTATCAGGCAGAAAGGTTAAAAGAAGTCTAAAAATAAACCAGGGTTCAGGGAATCAGGTGAAAATATCAGATTGAGAGAATTGAAAAAAGTTTTATAATCCGTAATTTTGAATTTTTGTTATGAGGGCAACAGAGAAATTAAGAGAGGTTGCAACGTTTCTTAAAAGGAACGGCTTCGAGTCTGCTTCAAAAGAGGCTGAGATACTGCTCAGGCACGGACTCCATCTGGACACTGTTGAAATATACAGAGATAATCCAGGACTGACTGAAGAGCAGATCAAAAATCTTGATGATATGGTCCAGAGAAGACTGAGACGTGAGCCTCTCCAGTATATCCTGGGACATGAGGAATTCCTGGGGCTCAAACTCATCGTGGGACCAGGGGTTTTAATTCCGAGACCTGAAACTGAGCTCATGGCAGAACAGGTCATTAAGGCAGTCAAGGCTCAACTGTCAACAGGTAACAGGAGCAATGGAGACCTCCAATTTCCCGGTTCCCACTTCTCAATTGTGGACCTGTGTACCGGCTCTGGATGTCTTGCCCTTGCAATCGCTCAAGAATTCCCTGACCTTGTGATTTACGGGACTGACATCTCAGACAGCGCTCTTGACTATGCACACATGAATGCTGAAATAAATGGAATTAAGAATGTGCGCTTTCTCAAAGGGAATCTTTTTCAACCCTTTGAAGAGATGTGTACTGCTCAGCGTTCTCTCTTCCAATTTGACATAATCATTTCCAACCCCCCCTATATAGAGAGAGGTTTTATCAAGGATCTCCAGCCCGAGATTAAAGAGTGGGAACCTCTTGTAGCCCTTGACGGAGGCACAGACGGGCTTGATTTTTACAGGGATCTGATTCCTGCTGCACAACGTTTTCTCAAAGATGGCGGGCTTATTATGCTCGAGACAGGACAGGGTCAATCCGAAGCCGTTACCACTATGCTCGTGTCCTCTGGATATAGGGAGATACAGTGCATAAAAGATTATGCAGGAATTGAAAGGATAATAACCGCTCGGTGCAAAAGATAATCATAGAAGGCGGGCAAAGCTTAAAAGGTGAAGTTACCATAAGCGGAGCAAAGAACGCAGCCCTCCCTATAATGGCAGCCTCTCTACTGAACTCAGGAGAAAATGTAATATCCAACACACCGCGTTTAAAAGACATATCGACAATGAGTAGCCTGCTCACCCATCTCGGCGTTGGTTGTCAGGCTGATGATAACAAGATTCTTCTGAGAACCGACAGCATACATGCTATAGATGCCCCTTATGCCTTGGTAAAAACAATGCGCGCTTCTGTGCTTGTGCTCGGACCCTTGCTTGCGAGGATGGGAGCGGCAAAGGTTTCGCTTCCGGGGGGATGTGCCATAGGTGCAAGACCCATAAATCTCCATTTGATGGGTTTTAAAAAAATGGGTGCTGATATAACCCTTTCCGAAGGATATATACATATCAGGGCAAAGAAGCTGAAAGGCGCATCTATTTATCTGGATATATCCACTGTCACAGGAACTGAAAACCTGATGATGGCAGCGGTCCTTGCAGACGGATTAACCGTTATCGAGAATGCTGCATGTGAGCCTGAGGTTGTTGACCTTGCAAATGCATTAAGAGCAATGGGTGCGGATATAGAAGGAGCAGGCACACCTATTATTAAAATAAGAGGTGTCAGTAATCTTAAACCTGTTACCTATAAGATAATTCCTGACAGAATAGAAACAGGAACATTTCTCATTGCAGCGGGAATAACCCGTGGTGAAATAAAAATTAAGGGCTGTAATCTGGACCATCTGGACGCCCTTGTTGCCAAGCTCGTGGAGGCAGGACTTCACATTCAAAAGGAGGGAGGCGGGTTGACCGTCAAAGCTCAAAAGGATTTAACGTCCGTAGATGTAAAAACAGTGCCTTATCCGGGGTTTCCCACTGACATGCAGGCGCAATTTATGGCTTTAATGGCTGTCTCAAATGGCACAAGCACTATCACAGAAAATATATTTGAGAACAGGTTTATGCACGTCGCAGAGATGAGAAGGATGGGGGCTGATATAAGAGTGGAAGGGGCAACTGCAACTGTCAGGGGAGTTGCATCTCTAAAAGGTGCTCCTGTTATGGCCACTGATTTAAGAGCGAGCGCTTCATTAATACTCGCGGGACTCATAGCTCGAGGTACAACAGTGGTGGACAGAGTGTATCATCTTGACAGGGGTTATGAAAGAATAGAAGAGAAACTCAAGCTGTTAGGGGCAAGGATCAGGAGAATAACATAATGTCTTTGATTTCACATTTGAAAAAAAATTGTACTGTTGAGGGTAAGCGTATAACAAGAGAAGCACCCTGAATAATCGTCTTGAGAAATCCGAGTTATAGGGTATAATGCATAGTATATGAAGAAAATAAAAATGAGGGTGATCAGGGAATCACAGCTCAAGACATTCATGAAATCTCTGAAAGAAAGGGCTTCCGGGCACGTCAAAAAAGGAACCATACGGAATACCGTTGAAAAGATACTATTTGATGTCAAGAAAAATGGTGATAAGGCAGTCAAAAAATACACTGAAAAATTTGACTCAATAAAATTAAGAAAACTCTCAATTGACAAAAAAGAAATAGAGACTACTTCCAAAAAGGCAGGTAAAGATTTTTTAAAGGCACTGGAGGTCTCTGCTCAAAGGATACGGGCTTTTCATGAGTATCAGAGAGAGAAGTCATGGTATTTTTCTGAGGAAGGCATTCTCCTTGGACATATAATAAGACCTCTTGAGAGAGTAGGTGTTTATGTTCCGGGGGGCAGGGCTCCCTACCCTTCAACAGTACTCATGAACGTAATTCCAGCACAAGTTGCAGGGGTTAAGGAGATTGCGGTTTGCGTTCCAACACCAGAAGGGATGCTGAATCCTTCAGTTGCAGCAGCATTAAGGCTTCTCCGCATAAGGGAAGTATACAGAGTAGGAGGCGTTCAGGCAATAGCAGCCATGGCCTATGGCACAAAGACCATAAAAAAAACAGATAAAATCGTTGGGCCTGGCAATGTCTATGTCGCCACAGCCAAAAAAATGGTATTTGGAGAAGTGGACATTGATATGATTGCGGGACCGAGCGAGATATTGATAATTGCCGACAGGGATGCAAATCCATCGTTTATAGCGGCAGACCTGCTGAGCCAGGCAGAACATGACGAGATGGCATCATCAATTTTGATTACTCATTCAGAGCCTCTGGCTAAAAAAGTCCGTCAGGAGCTTGAACTCCAATTAAAAAATCTTAAGAGAAAACATATTGCACAAAAATCTATTTATAAATACGGCGCCATCATACTCACAAAAAACCTCCAATCCGCGATTGATATAGCAAACCAGATTGCACCTGAACATCTTGAAATTATGACCAGAATGCCGGGACGGTTTCTGCCCAATATAAAAAACGCGGGGGCGATATTCCTGGGAGAATGGAGTCCAGAACCCTTAGGAGATTATTCCGCAGGACCTAACCACACCCTCCCAACAGGAGGGACAGCGCGTTTTTCCTCTCCACTCGGTGTCTATGACTTTATAAAGCGGTCCAGCCTGATTAATTTCAAAAGGGAGAGTTTTATAAATCTTGCCAAAAATGTTGAAATCTTCGCAGATACCGAAGGAATGGAGGCACACAGCAAAACGGTAAGAATAAGAATGGAATCTATCAGCACTGGCAAGGGGTAAGGGCACAGGCGGTGCATAACAACAGTGGGATTCACGCAGGACAGCATAAAAGAGATAACGCTCTTTCAACCAAAAAGGGGGTACCGCTTCAGCGTAGAAGCCCTTTTGCTTGAAGATTTTGTTTCAGCAAAACGGCTTTATAGAGGGGTAGAGCTGGGCACCGGTTCGGGGATTATATCAATCCTTCTCACAAAAAGACTGGAACACGCACACGTTATTGCAGTAGAGATTCAAAAATCCCTTGCACAATGTGCAAAAAGAAACGTAGAGCACAATAAACTTGATGAAAGGATTGAGGTTTTAAACGAGGATATCAGAAACCTTAAAAAGGTCTTGCCTGCACATAAATTTGATTTTGTCTTTTCAAATCCCCCGTTCAGAAAAGTAAAAACAGGGTTAATAAGCGCTGATAATGAGCGTGCGGTAGCGCGGCATGAAATAAACATTACACTCAAAGATATTGTTCATACAGCATCATATCTGCTGAAGAACACAGGCAAGTTTTATCTCATTTATCATCCCTTCAGGCTTACAGAATTGGTAGCAACCCTGCAAAGTGCACAGCTTGAACCAAAAAGGATGAAGTTTGTACATTCAAAAATGGGAGAAGAGGCAAAAATGGTTTTAATTGAGGCGGTAAAAGGTTCAGGCATGTGGCTTAAAATAGAGCCACCTTTTTTTATCTATGATAAAAGGGGACAGTATTCTGTTGAAATGAAAAAGATTTACGCTCAATAAACAGTAGGGCTCACAGTCCTCCTGAAATAAATCTTATTCCCAGTAACGTATTAGACCAACATCTACATGCACAAAATCGGATCTTGGATAATACCCTACACCCCCACCTCTTTGATGAACTGCGACCTGCATCAGTTCGGAAAGATTTTTTGATGGGACGCGGATATCAATGGCCTTGCCCAGTATATGCAAACTATTTTTTGAAACATCATGGCCAGACTTCAAAAGCATGTTATTTGTTTTAAGGGTGCGATAACCTGAGATGATATGAAAAACTTGCTGAGCATGTAAATCAACATGCATATCATGAAGCAGATCCAGGAGACGAATATCTATTTGTTTAGTCTCGTTTGCGCGATAGTCACGCATGATGTAATTGATGTCATACAGTGACTCCTTGATATATTCCCCTTGAGACCAGTAAACAGTGGAGAGACGTTCTCCCGTGTGGATATTATAAAAAGACAACGCCTTCTCCTGCGGTATTGCATTGCGCATAGATGAGTGGGAAGAAAAAGGGTTCATGCTGAGAAAAGAGGTAATAATCCCTAACTTGAGAAGTTGACGACGACTTATCTTACATGCAAATATACGGTGACTCTCTCCAGATACATACATACGTTTTCCCCTCCCTCTAAAAATTAATCCAGGATTACATCCTGTTATCTGTTTTCTTTACACTCGTCGTTTATTTAAAACCTTTAACGTTTTTTTTTATTAAAATTAAAGGTTTGTTGATGAGGAGATACACTTAATCTATTAGCCTCAGTTTTTAATCGTTCTATATCTTCATTAGTAAAAAGTCGCCAGCCCCTTCTGTCTTTGTGAGCAACATCCTGAAAAGCAGTCGTTTTTAACCAGCGGAAAAAAGTTGCTCTGCTTATCCCCGCTTTTTTGCAAGCTTCGTTAGTTTTGTAATACTTTTTACCATTAATAATTATAGGCATAATAAAACGCTTTGATACTACATGATACTACTTGATACTACTTTTATCAACTCGATTTTTTTCAAACGTTTGGCTTATGGCTCGTAGAAAATTTCGTTAGCTGTTTCATTCCCTAATTATTATTTGATATTTATATTCAGTAATCTCTATAATTAGATTATGAAAGATGAAGATAAGAGAAGTTTCAAACGATATACAAGCGATTCTATCTGTGAAGTAAGAATTAATAATGAGACATATAAAGGGAAAGTTATTGATTACTCAGACGGTATTTGTGTATTACTTGAAAATGCTCCACAACTTGCACTTGGTGAACAGGGTTATATAAAGGTTATTGATTCTGAAATAGAGCTTGATGGTGAGGTTGCATGGACAAAAGAGATAGATAAGTACCAAAAGATAGGTTTCAAAAGAGTTAGTAGCTTTAAAGGAAATCTCAAGGATTATAGACTTGCAGATATACTCATAGGCATTCAGAGGAGTACAAGAACAGGGGTTCTGGAGATTGAAAGCGGTTTGTTTTTAAAAAAGATTCTTATTGAAAATGGGGATGTGATATTTGCTGCCTCTAATTATGAAGACGATCGTCTTGGAGAACTCCTCTTAAAAGAGGGGAGAATCACCCTTGAAGAATATAACCAAGCATCTCGTTTGCTGCTGAAAAAAGGTGAGCGTTTAGGGAAAGTTATTGTTGAACTTGGATATTTGACACCAAAGGAACTTTTCTGGGCAGTACAACATCAAATGGAGGAGATTATTCTAAATCTTCTTGCCCTTGAAGAGGGT
>DAOVVO010000080.1 GCA_030637135.1 Nitrospirota bacterium | reverse complement strand
GGATAGTCTTTTGTCTTTTAGCCGGAATAAACGGTTGTTTGGTCCGCATTTCTCGTTTCCCTTTTCATATGATGTTATAACGTATCAATGTTATATTAGTTCAAGCCGTTCAAGCCGTTCAAACCGTTCAAACCGTTCAAGCCGTTCAAACCGTTCACAAACCGTTTAAGCTGTTTAAGCGGATTTATAGAATGTTACTTATATTTTCCTCCCCTGAATTTGCTTCTCTTTAAGGATTGAATCAAGTTATTCAGCATTATTGAAAGTTTTTTTAGTTTCTCAACTGCTTCAGTCATCTCCATTTCCATGATATATTTTTGATCTAATGCCACATAAAGTTGACACCTAATCTCCCCGCACGAACCTTTGGCTACATACAAAAATTGTTTGAATTCTTGATTCCCACCACGCTCAAAGCCCTCCGATATATTAGACATTACAGAAACAGAGGCGCGTCTTATTTGGTCGACTAGACCGTAGTCTTTTGTAAATGTTTTTTTCTTTGTAAGTTCATAAATCTGCCTTGTGATTTCTCTTGCTAATTTCCAAACTTCGAGATCTTCAAAATATCTGACAGCCATTGTTCCTCCTTTTTAAACTGTTTGAACTGCTTGAACAGTTTGAACGGTCTTTACTCCCCTACAATCTGGACGAAAATCTTTCGTGAACGAGGACGGTTGTCATGGTCAATCACCACAATCTGCTGCCACGTTCCCAAAATAACAGTCCCTTTTGACAAAGGGACTGTAAGTCCCGGACCCATGAATGTTGCCCGTACATGGGAAAAGCCGTTATCATCACCCCATGTCTGTGAATGCCTACTGTGCATGCTGCTGGGGACAATTTTATCCAGTTGTTCCCGTACATCTTCGACCAGGGCAGGTTCATATTCCACCGTGGTAATGGATGCTGTAGAACCTACGGCAAAGACATTGACCAGGCCGTTTTTAATTCCGGATTTCAGAACAATATTCTGAACCCCGGTGGTAATATCTTTAATATCAGAATATCCTTGTGTCTGTATTGAAAAATACTCACCAAAAACCATATATATTGTTCCTCCTTTCCTCCTCTTATTTTTGTATAGTTATTCAGGATTATAGATTATATCAAATTTAACCGTGTTCAAAACCCTTATGGAAAATTGTTAAACTATTAAGATGTCCACTCACGAGCTTATAATAAAAGGGGCAAAACAGAACAATCTTCAAAATATAAACCTCAGTCTGCCGCACAATAAAGTTATTGCCATTACAGGGGTCTCAGGCTCAGGCAAGTCCTCTTTAGCCTTTGACACTATCTTTGCTGAAGGGCAGTGGCGGTTTATAGAATCCCTTTCTACCTATGCAAGGCTTTTCCTTGAAAAACTTGACCGTCCGGACGTCGAAAAAATCAGCAATATTAGACCTGCAATTGCCCTGGAACAGAGAAATCCTGTAAAAGGGTCTCGCTCAACAGTAGGCACAGCTACGGAAATCTATGATTACCTCAGACTCCTCTATTCAAAAATAGCACACCCGCTTTGTCCGCAGTGTAATCGGATTCTAAAACCATGGACACCTTCTTCTGTAGTAAAAGAACTCATAGACAATCATACCGGGGAAAAGGCTCTGATTATATTTGACACGTATGACAAACCTGAAGAGCTTGAAAAAAAAGGTTTTCACAGATACAGGGATACAGACCAGGCTTTCGGGAGTGCTCACTATGAGGTAATACTCGACAGGCTTGTCATAAAGGATGAACCCCGCCTCTCCGATTCTATTGAAACAGCATGGGCACATAGAAATAAATATGTTAAAGTTGAATTTCCCGGCGGTTTACCTAAAGACGTCAAACGCCTGATTTTTAGTCCTGAACTGACGTGCCTTCACTGCGAGCCAGAGGCTGGCCGCACCACACTGGAAATAGATAAACTTCAACCTCTTCTTTTTTCATTTAATCATCCCCTGGGCGCATGCACTGAGTGCAAAGGATTTGGAAACAAACTTGAATATTCAGAAGATACCATTATCCCTGATAAGGACATTCCCCTGGAAGGAGGTGCTATAGAGCCGTGGAGTAAACCGTCTTTTAAATGGTGGTACAGGCAGTTTGCAAAGGCAGCGAAGAAAAAAGGGATTAAACTCAATGTACCTTACAAGGACATTCCAGAAGAAGAAAGAAAGGTGCTATTTCAGGGGAATACTGATTTTTACGGTTTGAATGAGTTTTTTGAAAAACTCGAGAAGAAACGTTATAAGCTGCACGTGAGAGTGTTTCTGAGCAAATACCGAAAAGCAGTGACATGTGAAAAGTGTGGCGGTAACAGGCTCAGGCCAGAGGCACTTGCATTTACGATTGGCGGGCTCAACATCGCACAGCTTGCACGCATGTCCATAAAGCAATTACATAATTATTTTAAAGAACTTCGTCTTACACAGTACGATAAGGAACTATCAACAGAAATACGCCGCCAGATAGACTTCAAACTCGGTTTTCTCCTGAGGGTCGGGCTGGGTTATCTTACACTGGAACGGCTGTCAAAAACCCTTTCAGGAGGAGAGTCACAGAGAATAAACCTTGCTAACCAGCTCGCCTCAAAACTGACAGGAACCCTCTATGTACTCGATGAGCCAACCGTTGGTCTCCATCCAAAAGATGTGAGCAAGATTACAGAAATAATAAGAGAATTGGCTGACCTTGGAAATACCATCATTGTTGTTGAACACGATAAGACAGTCATTGACGCTTCTGACTGGGTTGTAGAGATTGGCCCCGGAGGCGGCAGAAACGGAGGGAAACTCTTGTTTTCCGGGTGGAGAAAAGCGTTCCTCAAGTCAGGAACATTAACAGCAGACTATTTAAATAATGTGGAAGCACTATCGACTCCTCAACACAGGAGGAAAGGAAGTGACAAGGTGGTCACATTGAAAGGAGCCAGCGGGAATAACCTTAAACAGATAAATATCAATATTCCACTTCAAACTATAACCTGTGTAACGGGCGTCTCTGGTTCCGGCAAGAGTACCCTCGTAAAGGATACCCTCTATACTGCCATTGCAAAAGCCTTCAAGATTGATTTTGAAAATCCTTTGCCGTTTACAACTCTTGAGGGTCTTGAATATCTCAAAGGAATAAAAATCATAACCCAGAACCCCATTGGTAAAAGTCCGCGGTCTAATCCTGTTACCTATATCAAGGTATTTGACCCTATAAGGAAACTCTTTGCAAATGTAGCACAGGCAAAAAATCTCGGGTATGAACCGGGACATTTTTCATTTAACACCGAGGGCGGCCGCTGTGAGTCATGTAAAGGAGAAGGTTTCCAGAAACTTGAAATGTATTTTTTTGAAGACCTGTACATTAAGTGTGAAGAATGCGAGGGAAAAAGATATAAACAAGAAATTTTAAATATAACGTATAAGGGGAAAAACATTCATGGGGTACTCCAACTTACCGTAGACGAAGCACTCGATTTTTTTTCCACTGTGCCTTCCATTACACATAGATTACAATTAATGGCATCCGTCGGGCTTGGTTACTTAAAACTCGGCCAGCCAGCTACAACCCTCTCAGGAGGTGAAGCCCAGAGGCTGAAGATCTGTACTGAACTCGGCGTTGCAAACAGACGAGACTATATGTACATGCTGGATGAACCCACTGTCGGTCTGCATCCTTCAGATATAAAAAAACTGCTTTCGGTGCTGAATAACCTTGTTGATACAGGCAACACCGTTATCTTAGTTGAACATAATCTGGATGTCATAAAAAGTGCGGACTGGATTATAGACCTCGGACCCGAGGGAGGTGAGGAAGGCGGAGAGATAATCGCAGAAGGGACACCCGAGCGCATCATGGAAGAGAAAAAATCATATACGGGTTTTTATTTAAAAAAATATCTTAATTCATATGTGAACAGGGATGATACTTCTGCACCCTGTTAATCCTATAAAGTGGAACTATGGAATGATAGAGGTAAAGTCGACAGTATCTTTGCATATAGTCTAAATTTTTCTGAATTGCTTAATCAGGGCATCATGTTATAATGCACAATAAATCATTATGATTCCAAAAGACACCAAAGACGGGGAATACATCCTCACCTTTTTAAAGACCAAAACAACAAGACCTGTTAGTTTCAGAGAGATTGCAGCGGCTCTGGGGATACCGAAAAGGGAGTCCAGAACACTCAAGCGCCTTCTGAAATCATTAATAAAATCCGGTCATATTTTTAAAACACGCGCTGGTCTTTACGGCTCATCAGAAAAGATGAACCTTGTCACAGGATTTTTTGAGGCACACAGAGACGGCTACGGTTTTGTACTGCCTGAAAACAGAGGAGAAAAAGATCTTTTTATTCCGCCAAGGAAAACCTCTGGCGCGATGTCGGGCGACCGTGTTGTCGCACGAGTTGAAGACACCAAAAAAAGAGAAGCGAGAATAATAAAAATCCTCAAGAGGGCACAGAAAAAAATTGTAGGAAGACTTCGTTATGGAAAAAACTTTTATTACGTAGAACCGAAAAACAAGAAAATACCTTTTGATATTTATGTGAGTTCCATGGAAAAAGCAGGAGCACGGAGGGATGATATTGTTGTTGTAGAGTTAACGTCATATCCTACTGTTTCAAGACCCCCTGAAGGAAGGGTTTTAAAGATCATACCTGAAATAAAGGAACCGAAACTTGAAATCGACATGATTATGGAAGAGTATTCCCTGCCTGCTCGATTCCCGTCTCATGTAAATGCAGAAGTCCGGCACTTGCACAAAAAAGTAACATCCCGCGGGAGGGTGGACTTCCGGCATCTTTTAACCGTCACTATTGACGGAGAACAGGCAAAAGACTTTGATGACGCAGTATCAATACACAAGACCGCCACTGGCTTTGACCTGTGGGTACACATTGCAGATGTCAGCCATTACGTACCCTGGGATTCTGCACTCGACCTCGAGGCAAGACACAGGGGGACAAGCTTCTATTCCCCTGATAGAGTAATCCCGATGCTTCCGAAAGAACTCTCAAATAATTTATGCAGTCTCATACCAAAAACCGATAGACTGACATTTACTGTTGAGATGCAGTTTGACAAAAAAGGGATATTGGTAAAAGAAGATTTTTATCCAAGCATTATAAACAGTAATGAGAGAATGACGTATACCTCTGTTAGAAAAATACTTGTAGATAACAATCGTGAAGAAAGACAAAAATATGATTATCTCATCGAGAGTTTTGACATTATGGCGGAACTCTGTGAGGCTCTCAGACAGCAAAGACTAAAGCGAGGCGGTCTTGATTTTGATTTGCCCGAGCCCGAGGTGCTCCTTGATATTCAGGGAAAACCAGAGGCAATAATAAAAGCTGAACGGAGTTTCAGTCACACGATTATCGAAGAATTTATGATTGCAGCCAATGAAGCGGTTGCTTCTTACTTGGAAAAATTCACCACCCCTACTATTTACAGGATTCACGAAAAGCCCGATATTGAAAAACTTGAGGGATTAAAGAAAATATTCACTGCCCTTGGACTGAAACTGAAAAAAACCGGAACAAAGGCTTTTCACGAAATATTAAAACAGGCAAAAGGTAAAACAGCCGAGTCTCTTTTAAACACGCTCCTCCTGCGTTCATTGAAACAGGCACAATATTCCACTGATAATATAGGACATTTCGGGCTTGCATCAAAAGCGTACACTCACTTCACTTCACCGATAAGGAGGTATCCTGACCTTGTTGTTCACAGGATACTGAAGAATGTGATAGGAAGAAAAAAACTCTCCGAGGAACAACGGAAATACTCAGAAAAACTCTTACATGAAATTGCGTTCAACTCTTCAAGAACTGAAAGGGTTGCTGACGAAGCAGAACGTGAAGTTATACGAGCAATGAGGGCCTGGTTTATGAAGGATAAAGTGGGTGAGGAATATGAGGGTTTTATAACCGATATTACTCCTTATGGGCTAAAAATACAGCTCAAGGATTTCTTTGTTGAAGGTTTTCTCCATGTTTCTGCTATGACTGATGATTTCTACAAATTTGACCAGGACCGTTACCGCCTTATCGGAAGGCACAGCAAGAAAACCTTTGCCATAGGGGGTACTATCCATATCAGGATTGAGCTGGTTGACCTGGAGAAAAGAGAAATAGTACTGGCTCTGGTCTCTTAGGTTTATCTCCTCATTGAGACCGAGCCGGGGAGTAAACCCCGTTAGAGATTTTACAATCTCTAACG
>DAOVVO010000060.1 GCA_030637135.1 Nitrospirota bacterium | reverse complement strand
TAGCTCTTTCCAAATTGACTTTAGATCCCGGACCAAGAGAACCTAAAGTCGAACGCTTTAAAGTTTCTTGAACCGTGGTTGCTATGAATGTGGTTTGATTTAGTTTCTCTACCGTCAAACAAACACCACTTACAGAAACTTAATCCTCAATTTTTAAATCTTCTCAGGTTATTAACTTGTGTTATCCTCACTTTTTCACAGTATTTAAATGCGTTGAGGAAGAAACATTCCTGAGTCCACCTGCGAGGTGGGCTTGTTTAAAAACTAAAATATGGACTACCAACCGGTTATGAGCCGGTAGCTCTTCCACTGAGCTAAAAATTCAGAGGCATGTGTATAATAACGTTATGTCGTGGGTTATATGGATTACCGGGTTGCCGGGAAGCGGAAAGAGCTTTCACAGATTGAGAAAAAACTTGACGATGTAAGTGTAAAACTGGAGGAATATCTGAGAGAAATAGGCTCTCTTGAATAATGAAACTTGGGGTCACAAAATGCGACCTCAAGTTTCATTGTTTTTCGCAATAGGAGGCTAATTATGTTTAAGCCGAATTTCAGGTACACAAATGAGATAGTAAATAGCTTGACACAGATTTCTTCTGCAAGGGAAATAATCCTGAATTCTCCATTTATTCCTAAATGGGAGGTATCGCTTCGTAGAGAGGCAATAATACGCTGTGCCCATTCCTCTACAGCAATTGAAGGCAACAGGTTGTCTCTGGAACAGGTTACCGATTTAGCACAGGGACGTGAAGTAATGGCAACCCGTAAGGATAAACAGGAGGTCTTAAATTATCTTAAGGTTCTTGAATCCATAGATAAATTGACCGATGGCAAAAAGATTACTGAAAGAAATATTTTAACCATCCATAAAAAGCTTACTAAAGAGACGCTCGAAAATCCTTCTGATTGCGGCGCTTATCGCAATCGCTATGTAGTAGTTGGAAACAGATTAACAGGAGAAGTTATCTTCAGACCGCCTTCAAATAACGATGTTCCGGGATTGATGAAGGCATTGACTGAATGGTCGAACTCTTCCAAGGCAAAATCACTTGATCCTGTTATTGAAGCCGGGATAGCTCACTATGAATTTGTAAGAATCCATCCCTTTGTAGACGGAAATGGAAGAACCGCCCGTGTCCTTGCAACACTGATACTTTACCTGAGGGGTTTTGATGCCAAGCAATTCTTTTGTCTGGACGATTATTACGATTCAGACAGGCCGGCATATTACCGTGTCCTTCAGAGCGTGGATCAAAAAAGTCTCGACATGACCAATTGGCTGGAATACTTTGTTGAAGGCGTTAAGGTCAGTATTGCTGTCGTAAAAGAGAGAGTTACAAGACTCAGCAGCGAGAGATTGAGGAAAACAACGAAGGGACAGATTGCTTTGACAGAGAGACAGATGAATATAGTGGAGTTCATCAATCAGAACGGGAGGATAACGAATAGAGATATAAGAGAGATGTTTAAGATTTCAGACCGTGCTGCTTTGAAAGAAATCAGAAAATTAGCGGATTTAAACGTAATCAAGACAGAAGGTAAAGGTAGGGGGTTACGTTATGTCCTGGCATAATTTTGTGAACAGTTCGGGATTAGGTTCGGGATTAGGTTCGGGATTAATCAAATTCCCGTTGGATTTCATGTTTCAGCTTAAAAATCAAGAGGTTATAAGTTTGAGTTCACAATTTGTGATTTCAAAAAGCGGTAGAGGCAGCCGCAGAGACATGCCCTACGTTTTTACCGAACAGGGCGTTGCCATGCTTTCAAGTGTACTGAATAGCGAAAGAGAAAGATAGAAATTATTATATTTTAATGAAAGGAAATTACCTATTAGGTAACTATAATGCCACAAAGAATAATAATCGCCTAAAAATTTATATAAAATTTAGTGTTCCCTGCATCAAATTGCAGGAAACCCGAATGTAGGGAATTAAATATCATCATATCCGCTCCCTTACGGTTGCTGTACATTTTAAGTCCAAGATGAATTAAAAGGAAAAAATAAAATGATGACAGCGAGAAAATACAAGCATAATAGGAAGTTTATTTAAAAAACCCTACTAATAAATTTCTACGCCACAATGTACCACATTGGGTACATTACAAACCACCCCGATCGAGTCTTCATGACTTCACTGAATATTTTTTCCCACTGAGCTAAAAATTCCGAGGCATGTGTATAATAACGTTATGTCGTGGGTTATATGGATTACTGGATTGCCGGGAAGCGGAAAGAGCACTGTTGCGCTGTCAGTTAAAGAGAAAATGCCTGATGCAGTAATTCTCAGTATAGATGCACTCCGGCACATTGTTACCCCTGCGCCGGATTATTCCGACACAGAAAGAGAACACGTTTACAGAGCGCTTGTTTTTACGGCACACATGCTTCATGAGCTCGGGCATGATGTTATTATTGATGCAACTGCCCATAAAAACTCCTGGCGGGTCCTTGCCAGAGAACTCATTCCAGAGTTCTATGAGGTATATCTGAAATGCCCTGTAGCATTATGCATGAAGCGTGAGAAAAAAAGGAAAGACACGCATGCCGCACCAACGGAGATATATGAGAAAGGGAAAAAGGGCTGGCCTGTACCGGGCATACAGGTGCCGTATGAAGAGCCTGATAAGCCAGAGATTATTATCAATACCGAAAACGAATCTCCTGAAACCGCAGCAGGAAAGATTGTGAAAATACTCAAAAGTCGCACATGACAGAAAGAAAACTACTTAAGGTAATGTTCCTCTGCACTGCTAATTCCTGTCGAAGCCAGATGGCAGAAGGCATTGCACGGTATGTGGGCAAAGGAGTTATTGAACCGTACAGTGCCGGTCTCTTTCATTTTCATGTTCATGCAAGGGCAATAGAAGTTATGAAAGAAATCAATATCGATATATCACAACAAAAATCAAAAAGTATCGACAAAAAACTATTACATATTATGGATATAATAATAACCCTGTGCGGACATGCCGAGCACTCATGCCCGACGACCCCTCCCGGGATAAAAAGAATTCACTGGCCTATCAATGACCCGGTTGGTACAGTGGGAACCGAGCAGGAAATTACGGATGCGTTCAGAAAAACACGGGATAAAATAAAAGAAAAGATTGAACGTTTTGTTCACGAAATACAAGTCCGGGGTGAAATTACCTGATTAAGAGCAACAAATTCCGTATTTCATCCTTTAATCCGTTTACCTTCTTGAGTACACTTCCTTGATAAGTCTCCACGCTGTATGAATTTTTTTCAGATGTTATTGAAACTGCACCATCCCTGTCTGTTCTGAAAAGCCTGATGCCGGCATTATGATAACGCTGAACAGTCTCTTCGTGAGGATGGTTAAAGGGATTATCTCTCCCCGCACTTATGACAGCTGTCTCTGGATTAACCATTTTGATAAATTCTCCTGAACTTGAAGTCCTTCCCCCATGATGAGGCCCCTTGAGAATACCACTTTTAAGCCACTTGCCTAAATGAACTATATTTTCTTCAGCCTCAGCCTCAATATCTCCGGTAAAAAGAACCGAGACACCCCCTGTCTGTATCTTAAAAACAAGGGAATCACTGTTCTCATTCGAGAATTGTCCTCTTGAAGATCCTGCATAGAATTCATCATACGGATGAAACACATAAACCTCATACCCCGCTGCCTGGATAAGATCTCCCCGTTTGAGCACCCTCTGCTGGATTTTCTTTTCCTTTATTGTTTGAAAGAAGTGTTCCGCATCGTCAGTCCTTCTGCCATTCAGCCAGATTTCTTTGACATGGAAATTATTCACAATGTATATAAGTCCGCCGTAGTGGTCAGGATGGGGATGGCTTACGACAAGATAATCAATATCCCTTATCCCTTGAGCCCATAAAAACGGGGCAATGACCGAGCGTCCCATATCAGGCTCAATCGCGCCCCCATCAATGAGCATGACTTTGTTATCAGGAAGTTTTACAACCGATGACTCTCCCTGACCAACATCCAAAAATGTAAGTTCCATATTTTTATTAAGGGACAAATAGGGACTGACGACATAAAAACAGACAATAAGGGTAAGAGGCAGAAACCTCCATTTGAACCTGCTTTTTACAATAAATATCAGAGCAATGAAATAAAGCACTATGATCAAAAACGATGGATTATGAATATGGAAATTTGCATAGGGAATCTGAGAGAAAATTTTTATTAATTTTAAAGTAAGATATGTTACTGTCTCAGTCAGTCGATTGAAAGGTAATATAGATAAATTTAATAACAGTGCGCTAAAGCATGTAAAAAACCCGAGTGGAAGAATTATAAAACAGACAAGAGGAGTTACTATCAGGTTTGTAAGCGGTGATATGAAAGGAAACTGCTTAAAATAAAGCGCAACAAAAGGCGCTGTCCCAAGAACCGCAGCGCTGGTTATAAGGAACCCTGTTTTTATCTTTTCATAGACCGTTTTTAACGGCTTTTTGTAGTGTGTGCTCTGCTCTGTACCATCCGGGACGGGGTCCTGTGTCCTGTGTTCTGATTGCCTTTCAAGAACATATCCAATGGAAAGAACCGCTATAAAGGACAGTTGAAAAGAAAGCTCAAAAAGTGCTTCTGGCTGCCAGAGCAAAATAATAAGAGCGGCAATTGACAGGGAGTTCAGCCACTGGTCTTTTCTTCCCAGGAACAGCGCAAGCATATAGATAAAGACCATTATGAGGGAGCGGATTGTCGGTGTGCTCGCGCCAGAAATCAATGCATACATCACTAAAACAGGAAGTGTGAATATAACGGCTATTTGTGTCGGGGTTATATACAACGTCATTTTCGTGAGTAATCTTATCGGGAGGGATTTAACTGCCATCTTAATTAATTTGAAAATTATAAATGCAAGCAGTCCAAAGTGTGTGCCTGAAATGCTGAGAAGGTGTGCAAGCCCTGTTGCACTGAAGGCATCTCTCATGTGCTGAGTTATTCCCCGCTTGAGTCCGGGTATTATTGCCTTGTGCAATGATGCGTTCTCAATGGAAAGGCTGTTATCGATAATTGTGCCGAGTACCTGGCGTTTGTTATGTATCCATGAAAAAACCCCTCTTTCACTGCCAACGAACTGCATCTGCTTGATATACCCTAAAGCTACAATTCCATCTTTTTTAAAATCATATGAATACACGCCGGGATTACGCACAAGATGTGGTTCTCTTAACCGTGTGAGAGCTCTGATTCTGTCACCATAGACAGGCACATACCATTGCATATCGTTGTTTAAAAAATTCTCTAATAAAAACAGCCTGACTTTTCCTTGAATCTGCTTTCCTTCGATGTACACGTTATCAAGAGTGAATCTGGCTTTTCCCCCTGCCACTTCAGGCACATCACGCACCGTGCCTTCAAGAGATACTACTCTGGCAGAAAAATATGATGGAGAATTGAGACGCACTGTGTTTTCAGGGATGTCTGTATGCCTTAGAAAATTGTAGATAAATCCAGATAAAAAAATGAGGAGTATGATACATATTTTTTTCTTATTTGTTCGCTGTCTTATGAATAAAAAAGCTGTAATGGAAATACATAATGCACTGATTGACACAGGGAAAAACAAGAGGTAATGAAATGCAGTAAGGCCGCCTATAAAAGAAACGGCAAAAGGTATCATGCTATCCCGATTGCCAGAGTAATATATTCATTAACATCCCGTCTACGCATTCATCACATCTTTGATGCTGCTGGGACGGCCATAATAATAACCCTGGACAAAGGACACGCCGCTGTTTTTTAAAATTTCGGCCTGTTCTCTTCGTTCCACTCCTTCGCCGAGAACTTCACCTCCTAACCTGGTAATTCTATCCACTGTATAGCGAACATCTCTCTCAATCTGCGGGTGCCGCCCAAGACGGCTGATAATAGTTATACACAGTTTCACTATGTTTGGGCGGAGTATGCGGGCAGCGACAATGTCGGAAAATCCACAACCAAAATCATCCAAAGCCAGATAGACACCTAAATCTTTTAAACCCTTAACAACCTTTTGAATTGTTTCTGACAGAGGGATGGGAAGGTGTTCTGTAATTTCAAACATTATGCGGGGAAGGAATGTCTTGAGATGCCGCTGCGATATAAGATCGTAAAAAACCGGTCTGCTCATAAGGTCAGGCCCAACGTTCATGGATATCCAATACGGCTCAGGTATTTTTTCAAGGTAATGCAATGCCTTTGAAATACAGGCAATTTCAAGTTCTTCTCTCAGACCAAAGTGCGATGCTGTTCCAAAAAGAACTTCTGCCCTGTTTAACGGGCTTGTCAAAGGTCCCCTTGAAAGAACCTCGTAACCGACAACCTTGTCTTGCAAGAGGGAAACAACTGGCTGGAGAAAAATTTCTATACCTTGTTTATCAACAATGTTTATAAACTCATCTCTTTTTATATTTGAATACGGTGTACCCGCAGATGCATGTGTACCAAGCGATGTTCTGATGTAGCTCCGCAGTATATCCGCATCCATAATCTCATCTGATACAGGGAGTACCACGAGTTTAAAGTCAACTTGTGTACCGGTTGCCATGCCAAAATTCCGCTGCAGCATTTTTCGGATTAGCTGTTTTCCTGCGGTAGTTAAGGATTCGAACTGCTCATCTATATCTCTCGAAAGGGTATGTTGTTTTATGGAAAACGCTACATACCATTGCCCAAAGGACAGAGATGTGACATCTGACAGTATATCGTAGCGCTCAAGAAGGCTGTGCAGTATATCGTTAAACCCCGCGGTTAAGTCCTGCTGAACGACTACTACCACTCCGGGACCAAAAATATCTTCAAAATTGTCAGGGTTCTGAATCTGAAAAACGAGAATATATTTATTCACTGTTTTTCCCCATGTTACTGACTCATTCTCACTAAATCATGTGTGCTCTTATGACTTGAGCAACCTCCTCAGCAATATCTGTAATCTTATGCATATTGGTGCCCTCTACCATAATCCTCACTTTCGGCTCTGTTCCAGAAGGCCTGACGAGAATCCTGCCGCTCTTCAGTTTTTTCTCAGCCTTTTTTACGGCAGATACAACAGCGGGGAATTTCTCTATACTCTTTGGTTTTGGCACCGGAACATTGATAAGGATTTGTGGATAAATTGGCATAGCAGAAGCAAGCTTAGAGAGAGTTTTGCCCCTTTTGCACATAACGGCAAGCACCTGCAACGCAGTTATCGCACCGTCACCGGTTGTATTGTAATCCATAAAAATTATATGTCCTGACTGCTCACCGCCTAAATTACATCCTCTCCTGAGCATCTCCTCTACAACATATCTGTCACCTACCTGTGTCCTTATTAATTTTATTCCTGATTTTTTTAAAAAAATTTCAAACCCAATATTACTCATAACCGTTGCCACAACAGCATGGCCCTTGAATCTTTTTTCCCCCTTCATATCAACAGCACATATCCCCATTATTTTATCGCCGTCAACGATTTCGCCTTTTTCATCACAGAGAATAGCTCTATCACCATCACCGTCGTGGGCAATGCCAATATCTGCCTTGTGTTTCAACACCGCTTTCTGCATGACTTCCGGATGGGTAGCGCCGCATTTTGCGTTTATATTTTTACCGTCAGGTTCGTCGTTAATAGCTATAATCTCTGCCCCCAATTCCCTGAGAACCGGCGGGGTAATTTTATAGGTGGAACCATTAGCACAATCTACCACAATCTTTTTTTCCTCAAGGGTCATCCCTTTAGGAAAACTTGCTTTTACATACTCGATATATCTTCCCGCAGCATCATCCACTCTGCGAGCCTTCCCTATCCCGGACCCTAATGGCCTTATATCCTTTAATGTATTAGAAAATACCGCCTCTTCTATCTCCCGCTCAATTTTGTCAGGCAGTTTAAGCCCTTCAGAGCCAAAAAACTTTATCCCGTTATCATCAAAAGTGTTATGTGATGCAGATATCACTACAACAGTATCACCCTGTACACCGCTTGTAACAAAAGCAAATCCCGGAGTTGGCGC
>DAOVVO010000053.1 GCA_030637135.1 Nitrospirota bacterium | reverse complement strand
TATTATTCCATCAGTTTACGGCAACATTTCAGGTCTTAAAAGAAGCGACTTAAAGTCCCTTGAGAGGATTTACAGGAGACGTATACCCAGGGACAAAGTCCTGACCTCTGAACTTGTAAAATACATGGCTGAATGTTCAGGTTCTATCAGCCGTCAGATCGGTGTCCTCGCAGACAGAAGCGGCAATATCAGTCATGTGATAGTAGGAGACGCAAAGGGAATATTTATCCCTGAACTTGTGAATTACCCTCTCGGCAGAAAAGTACTCCGCGGACTCAGGTTAATCCATACACATCTGAAAAATGAGCAGATAAACCAGGATGACTTAACTGACCTGTCTCTGCTGAGGCTTGACGCCCTTGTAACCATCGGATTAAGAAACGGTCATGTTGAAAACATCTCGTTAGCACATCTCCTGTCCTCTGACCTGAAAAAACCCTATGAAATAAACGGTCCGGTCCCTTTTCAGAATTTTGATAAGGCATTTGAAAATTTTGACACTATGGTCTCTTCAATTGAGAACGGGCTGGCATCACAAAGGAACGGGTTTGACATAAGGGACAAAAGAGAAAGGGCGATACTCGTCAGTGTTTCAACAGGACCAAAATACCTGCATGAAGAATCCATGGAAGAATTAAAGGAACTCTCAGATTCAAGCAACGTAATCGTGATTGATACAGTCCTTCAGAGGCCTAAACAGATAAATCCAAAATATCTCATGGGTGAAGGAAAAATAAAAGAGCTCGTCATTAACGCCCTGAATAAAGGGGCTACTCTCCTTATTTTTGACCAGGATCTTAATCCGTCACAGATAAAGGCCATAAGCGACGTTACGGAATTAAAGGTTATAGACCGCTCACAGCTCATTCTTGACATCTTTGCGAGACGCGCACACAGCAGGGACGGTAAGGTGCAGGTCGAGCTTGCCCAGCTCCATTACAGGCTCCCGAAACTTACCGGCAAAGGGACTGCCATGTCCAGATTAATGGGCGGGATCGGGGGAAGAGGACCCGGAGAAATGAAACTTGAAGTTGACAGAAGAAGAGTACGGGAAAGGATAGCCATTTTAGAAAAACAGCTCGAATCTCTGAAACGCGCAAGACAGCAAAGAAAAGCTCGCAGAGTTGAACTCGGTATCCCCATCGTATCAATCATAGGATATACCAATGCAGGGAAATCAACACTTCTGAACAATCTTACCAGGAGCAAAACCTTTGTTGAAGATAAAATGTTTGCAACGCTTGATACCGCAAGCAGAAGGTTAAGGTTCCCGAAAGAAAGAGATGTCATAATCACAGATACGGTCGGCTTTATACGCGACCTTCCGAAAGACCTGTTCGCAGCCTTTAAGGCTACCCTTGAAGAACTGATAGATGCAGATTTGCTTCTGCACCTTATAGATATATCAAATCCAAGATTTGAACAGCAGATGAAATCAGTTGAAAAAATATTATCTGACCTGGGGCTCTTAGAAAAACCCCAGCTTTTAGTCTTTAATAAGGAAGATCTCATCGACAGAGAAGAAGCGGAAGCTATATGTAAAAGATTCAGGGGAATCCCAATTTCAGCTCTAAGGTCTGAGACTTTCTACAGGTTGCTTAACGCGGTAGAGGCTCAACTCTGGCCGATTTAAAAATAATATTTACAGGGAGTTTGACATGAATCTCATTAAATTTTTCATTATCTGTTTACTTGCAGGTGGAATTGCCTTTGCACAGGATGCAGGGGAAGAAAGAAAAATTTTCAAAGCCTCTGTAGATGAGGACGGCATCCAGAGAATAACGGTGTTAGGAGGAGGGTACTTTTTTAAACCCCATTATATAATTGTAAAAGTAAATATTCCTGTTGAACTAACCGTTAAAAAAGAGTCCGGCATAGTACCTCATAATATTGTTATACATGAGCCTGATGCAGACCTGGACTTCAGGGAATCTCTAAGCACGAAAGAAAAAACCATCCAGTTCACTCCTAAAAAAATCGGGAAGTATTTTTTTTACTGCGACAAGAGATTGCTCTTTTTTAAAAATCATAGAGAAAAAGGCATGGAAGGTGTGTTTGAAGTCATTGAATAAAAGGACATGATATTCATAATCGCTTTCATACTGGCTGTGACATCATCAACTCATGACACAATTCCCACTGCCATAGAAAATTATAAGCATGTCAAATCTTATCAGGCCACATTAAAGTCAGAAGCCAATACTTCATCAACAGAGATAAAGTATTATTATAAAAAGCCAGGTTTTGTAAGGATGGAATTTATAAAACCATATAAGGGCGCTGTCCTTGTCTATAATCCCACAACAAAAAAAGTAAGGGTGAGGCCCTTTCGTTTTTTAAAACCCTTTGTTCTGACATTAAGCCCGGGAAACAAGTTGATTAGAAGTCCAACAGGACACAGAATAGATGAATCTGATATCGGGATATTGTTACAGATGGTTCAGAAACTTCAATCCTACGGGAAAACCGAAAGACTGGGACAGGAAACTATCGGGAACAAAAAGACAATACTCATGAGTGTAAAGGGTGAGGGAGAATCAACTATTGATGGAATCCACAAATATCTCCTGTGGCTCGATGAAAAGACACTTTTACCATTAATGGTATCCTCCCATAATTCAAAGGGCGTGTTAATTGAAAACGTGTTAATGGACGACCTTCAGATAAATATAATATTTCCAGAAGATTTTTTCAGTCTCTAAAACAATTGATGAATAAAAGGAGGAAGCATGGCACAAAGGCTTTTTAAAAGAACAGCACTCTGTGTGGTTTTCTTGACAGCACTATGTGCTTACGCACTTACAGGCTGCGCCGAACAACAAAAACAGCATACATCCTCTTCTCAAGGGAGATTCGATGACATCAACCGATGGGTCAAGGTATTTGAAAACCCTGAACGGAACAAATGGCAGAAACCAGAAGAAGTCATAAAAAAACTCAACCTGAAAAATGGTGATGTGATTGCTGATATCGGTGCAGGAACAGGTTATTTTACCCGTCTTTTTGCCAGAGCAGTCGCCCCTGAAGGAAAGGCCATTGGACTGGATATTGAGAATTCAATGGTTAAGTATATGGAGGAAGACGCCCGAAAACTTAATCTGAAAAACTATAGAGCCCGGGTGGTCAAACCGGATGACCCTGAGCTTGAACCACACTCAGTGGATGTTATATTCATATGCAATACGTACCATCATATTCAACAGAGAGCGGATTATCTCCGGAGGCTGTCAAAGAGCCTGCGTGCAAACGGCAGGGTTGTTATTGTTGATTTTTACAAAAAACCATTACCCTATGGCCCCCCGGTTGATCATAAAATATCGAAAGAGACCGTCCTGAAAGAATTCCGAGAGGCAGGCTATAACCTCACAAGGTCGTTAGAGTTTCTGCCGTATCAGTATTTTCTTGAGTTTGCTCTATAGATGAACTTTCATCGTAATTTACGGAATGAGATGCTATACCCATAACCTGATAGAACACCATTAAAACAGCTCGAATAATAAACACTATGAGGGGGAATCGGAACAGAAGGGTAATCGGCGTATATTCAGGTACCGCTCTTGTGATTTCAACCATGATAGGTACCGGAATATTTACAACGACCGGCTTAATGGTAGAAATGGGGGCCAGGAGCGGAGACATCCTTCTTGCATGGTTGTTAGGAGGGCTCCTTGCTTTATGCGGAGCGCTCTGTTATGGAGAACTGGGCGCTAATATGCCCGAATCAGGTGCAGAGTACTATTACATAAGTCGTGTCCTTCATCCATCGCTTGGTTTTTTGTCCGGTTGGGTCTCCCTGATAGTTGGTTTCTCAGCGCCCATAGCGGCAGCTTCTATGGCAATGCATATTTATGTAGCACAGGTTTTCTCAGACTGGCCGGTTCGCTTAATGGCTGTTGTGACAATCCTTATCTTTTCTGTTTTACATGCCTATGACCTGCGGCTCGGAGCCCGGGTTCAAATGGCTCTGGCGCTCTTAAAAATTATACTTATCATCAGCTTTATCGCAGGAGTGTTTATTACCGGTCCGAGACCGCAGATTGAAGTAGTAACAGCAATTACCCCGGATTTCTGGTTTACATCATCTTATGCCGTTATTCTTGTTTTTATAGCCTTTGCGTATGCTGGCTGGAACGCTGCTGCATACATAGGCGCCGAGATTATAAATGCAGGCAAAAATCTTCCGCGTGCCCTTCTTCTGGGTACATTGACGGTAACCGCATTATATATTCTTGTTAACTTTGCGTATCTCAGTGCAGTTCCCACTGAGCACTTAGCAGGAGTTGAGAGTGTAGCGAATACAGTTAGTATTGCCTTATGGGGTACGACGGGCGGAACATTGATTTCACTTCTGATAGCATTTGGTCTCGTTTCTACTGTGAGTGCCATGATTATAGCAGGTCCCAGAGTTTCCGAAGCAATGGCCAAGGACAGTCTTTTCCCGCGGGCTCTGGCACAATTAAACCAACAAGGAGTCCCTTCACTGGCGGTCTTTCTCCAGGCACTCATAGCAACTGTTATTGCCCTGACCGCAACATTCGGAGCACTGCTTATATATATCGGTTTTACCCTGAATATATTCGCGGCCCTTGCTGTGTTTACGGTCTTTCGTACCCGAAAGAAGGGTATTTCATCCATTCGAGTGTGCAGAGGGTATCCCTTAACACCTCTTGTTTTTCTCATATTTACCATATGGATGACTGTCTGGAGTATTAAATCTCAGCCTCTTTCAACACTTTCAGGACTGGGAACCCTTGTAATCGGTTATCTCATCTATCTCGTATACACCTATAGAATGAAAAAAGGGAGTGCTTAACCCATTAAAACTCCACGCAGTACCGAAAAGTTGTAACATGCAATCTCGCCCGGGGCGGAACATGGAAGGGGTATTATTCTTTCTTTATATTCAATAGCTATTTCATTAAAAATAAAATATCAGAAACTACGTTTCAACCCTAACGCTCCCGGAGCAGCACACGCCTCCATATAAACCAGAGGATAATGCCGAGGCAGACGAACAGCAAGACCCACAGAAACACCAGTATGTCTTTCTGACTTGCCCATCTCTGAATCAGCAACGGGGCACTGAACGCAAGAGAAAGGATAAACCAGATAACAGTTACAGCAAGGTGAAGAAAAATATTTTTGCGAGTTGTTTCTGGTTTATGTGCCGGGTATCCATATACTCGTGAACTCGTCACCAGTTTAGAAACCGTTTCATATCGGGACTGTTCGCGTGATTTTCCAAGAGCCCGCAGGGACGTGGTAACAGCAGTCAAAGCACAAATGACAGAGGCGATAACGGCAATTTTTTCTAACATGTTTCCCTGTTGGATATTTCCCTATTCTTTGTTTAAACTTATATTACTGAAAGAGGGAACGAACAGCAACCTGCTGTCTTATACAAAAAAATGAAACTACTCCAGGAAGAAATAAAGGTCAGGACTGCCCTTTCAAAAACAGGCATACCCGGAAGAAAATACTGTATAAATCCCTACGTAGGCTGTGAACATGCATGCACATACTGTTATGCAACTTATATGAAGAGATTTACCGGCCATACAGAGCCATGGGGCAGGTTTGTAGACATAAAAATAAACACCCCTGAGGTGTTGAGAAGACAGCTCAAGCGCGCTGAAAAAGGCACTATAATCCTGAGTTCTGTGACAGACCCGTATCAACCGCTTGAGAAAAAATACATGATTACCAGAAAATGCCTTGAGATACTTGAGTTGTTTCAATTCCCTGTGGATATCCTCACAAAATCCCCACTCGTATTAAGAGATATTGATATTATTCTAAAGTTAAAAAATGTAAACGTAGGTCTCACCATAACGAGTGATGACGAAAAAGCGAGAACGGTGTTTGAGCCTCAAGCGCCTCCGATTCAAACACGCATAGAGGCATTGAAAAAACTTCACAAGGCAGGGATAAAGACCTATGTATTCATAGGCCCTCTCCTGCCCATGAAACCTGAGTCTCTTGCAAAAAAAATAACACCTTACGTTAACAGCATTATAATTGACAGGATGAACTATGCAGCCAAGGTTAAGCGGCTTTATGAAAAATACCATATAGAGCAATGGCTTGATGATGCATTCATTGACAGGATTATTTCACGGCTTATGAAAAGTTTTTCCGGCAAGGATGTGGAGGTCTGTTAATATGTCCAACGCGGAAATATGTACTTTTACAAGGGAAACTATGCTTCTTTAAAAAACATTTGACAAGTACGCATAAATATAATAACGTGTAACTATATCTCATAAAGAACCATGGAAAAGTATAAAGGAATCGGGATAAAACTGACACCCCAAAGGTTGGGTATCCTTGAATATCTTGATGGTAATACAGACCATCCTTCTGCAGAGGAAATTTACAGTAAGATAAAAAAGAGGTTTCCAACCATGTCTTTTTCAACGGTCTACAATACTCTTGAAGCTTTGCGGAAGAAAGGGCATATTCTTGAACTGTCTATTGACCCGGAACGGAAACGATATGACCCGGGAACAACCACGCATCATCATTTCATGTGCGTGCCATGTAAAAAGATTGTTGATATCAATATAGCCTATGACCTCCCTATTCCTGATGAACAGAAAAATGACTTTGAGGTAACATCAAACCAGGTAGCATTTTACGGCACATGTGCAGAATGTAAAAAAGACACCAGCCCACCGATTGGCAGCTCATAGAGAAAGAGTACCTGGCGGCTTCCGAGTTGACGAAACAACGCTTCAAAATAAAAAATGTAGCTGTATAACTAGTGCTCAGTGCTGCTCCTCATGACTGGAAGTGCCTTGTGTGGGACATTGAAGAACCAATTTGAAAAGATCGGGTAAAGGAGATAGAAAATGACAGTAAAAAAGGTCGGAGAAAAATACAAATGTAATATCTGTGGAAATGAAGTGGTTGTAACAAAAGCTGGCGGTGGTGAATTAGTCTGCTGTGGGGAGCCCATGGAGATAATTGAAGCATAATTTCATAAAATAAAAGAGCCGTACGTCAATAAAATCCAATAAAGTACATCCTCATGACTGAATACCAGAATTGTTAGGTTTCGCTATCCCTTTTTAAACATCAGAATGTTGATATTCATCTGATATGTGTCCTGACTCTTCAGGATGACATTTTGCACTCTATCACTTATAATATGGTTTTTTCCTATCCTTAGGGTGTACAGGTTTTAGATGGAATGTAATGTTTTCATCCCCCTGGCGAGCCCTGCCTACCGGCAGGCAGGCAACGGGGCATTCTAATGGGGTAAAAGTAATCTTTTAAAATTCTTCAATTCCAACGGAGGGTGTCCATGTCAAAAACAGAAAAGAATTTACAGGAAGCATTTGCAGGAGAATCTCAGGCAAACAGGAAATATCTTGCGTTTGCCAAAAAGGCAGAGAAAGAAGGATATAAGCAGGTAGCAAAACTCTTCAGGGCAGCAGCTGAAGCAGAGACAGTCCACGCACACAATCATCTGAAAGAACTGGGAGGAATAAAAAGCACACGGGAAAATCTTGAAACAGCGATTCAGGGTGAGTCCCATGAATTCCAGAATATGTATCCCCAGATGATTGAAGATGCAAAGGCAGAGGACAACAAATCAGCATTGAGGAGTTTTAACTTTGCCAATCAGGTAGAGAAGATTCATGCAGATTTGTATAAAAAGGCTCTTGAACTTCTCGGTAAAAATAAAGAGGTCGATTACTATGTTTGTCAGGTCTGTGGATATACCGCTGAAGAAGCTGCACCCGACAAATGCCCGGTATGTGCTTCAAAAAAGGAGATGTTCGAAAAGATTGATTAGAAAGGAAGAAATGTGAAGGTTATTGCCTTTCTGGGGAGTCCAAGACTTGAGGGAAATACGGAACTCCTTTTAAAGGAGTCGCTCAGGGCAGTAGAAGGAGAAGGCTGTTCAGTCACGCTCTTTCGACCGAGCGAGATGGATATTTCACCATGTACCAACTGCGGCGGCTGCGATGAAACAGGAGAGTGTATAATAAAAGACGATATGGATGCTGTTTACAGCGCTATCCGCGAAGGAGAACGCTTTATTCTCGCCTCCCCCATTTTTTTCTTTGGTCTTACAGCGCAAATAAAAGCCCTTATTGACAGGTGCCAGTCATTCTGGTGCGAAAAATATCTTTTGAAAAAACCCGTTCCACCAGGGCCACACGGAAGAAAGGGGCTTTTACTGAATGTTGGCGGAATGAAAAAAGAGATAGGGTTTACTTGCGCTAATGCCACAGCTACTGCTTTTTTCAGAACTATCAATGTACCTGAACATGAAAACCTTTATTATATGCAGGTCGATGCAAAAGGAGCAATTCTGAAACACCCATATGCACTCAAGGATGCATATGAGGCTGGTAAAAGACTCATTACAAAAGAACCCGCAGATAAGAAATGACCATCCAGTTAATTGACAATCAATCTTTTTTTAGGGTATTTTTAATATTTAAATTGTAAAGGGCCTATAGCTCAGCTGGTTAGAGCGCACGCCTGATAAGCGTGAGGTCAGTGGTTCAAATCCACTTAGGCCCACCAGATAATGCAGGAAAGAAGGATTAGGGATAAAGGTTTATTTTTGGTGTAGCTTCCGCCTCGGCGGATCCGCCTGTGGCGGACAGTTATAATAGAGGAGAGCGTCCCGATTTGTCGGGAAGGCCGTAGGCTATTATAGCCGAAGGGTCGTACCGACTCAGTGGATAATATAAAATATTTGCAATTTGATGTTTCTATTGGTTAGGGCCTATAGCTCAGCTGGTTAGAGCGCACGCCTGATAAGCGTGAGGT
>DAOVVO010000088.1 GCA_030637135.1 Nitrospirota bacterium | reverse complement strand
TTTGTCCTGTATATTTTATCCAGCATCAATAATTTGCTACATATCCAGTCATGTAGAGGCTTTTCAGTGAAAAATCCATTGCAGTAAGGTAATGCCTAAGCGACATGTGAGAAATCAATGAGGTCATTTTCATCATAGCGTTGACTTTTGTTATGTCTGGCATCAGGAAACTTATATCACTCATATACTAAACTTTTAAAAAACACATACTTACTAATTGCAATAATGTTTGTTAGAATATCTTATGGCTTTTTCCCTCTATGTTCATATCCCTTTTTGTTTAAAGAGGTGTATATATTGTGATTTTGTATCAGGGATTTACAGTGATGAAAAGGCAGATGCTTATATCAAAGCATTAAAGCAGGAGATCCTGAATATTTCTCATGAGATTGTTCTGAGAAAAGGGTCAGAGCACCTTTCAAGCCTTTATATAGGAGGCGGTACTCCTACTTCTCTTTCAGCCATTACCTTATATGACCTGATTAATTATATCTTTCAACATCTTCGTTTTATAGAAAACTATGAGGCAACAATTGAAGCAAACCCGGGAACGTTAAATAAGGAAAAACTTCAGGTCATTCACTCATCAGGGATAAACAGAATCAGCTTAGGGATACAGTCTTTTAATGATGGTGAACTACGTTTTCTTGGCAGGCTTCACTCCTCCCGTGATGCTGAGAAAGCGGTTGATCTTGCGAGAGATGCAGGTTTCGAAAATATAGGAATTGACCTTATCTACGGTATTCCGGGGCAGGATATTAACGAATGGGAAAAAACACTTAAAAAGACGGTACGTTTAAAACCAAAACATATTTCTGCTTATGAACTCACCGTTGTATTCGGTACCGCCCTTCATGAGCATATAAAAGCACATAAGCTGAAACGATTAGATGAGGAAAAAATCATTGAAATGTACAAGCATACCATTGATTATTTAAAGGCGCAGGGTTTCTTACAGTATGAAATATCTAATTTTGCACTCCCTGATTATTCTTGTATGCACAATCTCAATTACTGGGACAGGGGAGAATATTACGGATTGGGTTTAGGTGCGCATTCTCTTATAGGGAAAAAGAGATTTTTTAATACTGATAAATTTGAGCATTATATAGAAGCACTTTCAGAAAATAAAAGTCCAGTTAGGGAAACCGAGAGTGTGGATAATGAAAGGGCATTATCAGAGGCTATGTTTCTCGGCTTGAGAAAGACTTATGGTATAAACCTTAAAGCATTATCAGAAATGTACGGTAAAGAAATTTTAAAGCTCTACCATGATGAGATAAGCGAACTTCAAGAAGCAGGGCTGATTAGCATTCACGGTTCATCCGGTAATTTTGGGACAATGAGTTCAAACCAGTCGGACTGTTCTCGTGAGACAGAAACACATATGAAACTAACAAGAAAGGGTATTCTCCTTTCGAACGAAGTATTTATAAAGTTTCTGTAATGCATGGAGCTTTATAATATAATTTATAGTCAGTTAAAATGTAATACCCCAGAGCGCATACCTTTCTTTTTCTTGAGTTTTTAACTTCTCGTATGCGAAAATGATAAAATGAGCTTGAAATTTGAACCAAAATGGATTGCGTGGGAAATAACACGCAGATGCAACCTCAAGTGTATCCACTGCCGTTCATCGTCTGAAATGGTTGTAGCACAACACCCTGATTTTTCTACTCAGGAGGCGTATAGAATCATTGATGACATTTCAAGTTATGTAAAGCCTGTGGTTGTGCTTTCAGGAGGGGAACCACTGCTGAGAGAAGATGTCTTTGACATAGCGAAGTACGGGACAGAAAAGGGATTGAGGATGTGTCTTGCGACAAACGGGACGCTTGTTACCGAGGAAATTTGCGAGAAGATTAAGGAATCAGGAATAAGGATTATTTCATTGAGCCTTGATGGTGCGTCAGAAGAGATACATGATGATTTCAGAAAAGAAAAAGGTGCATTTACAGGAACGATAAATGCTGCACAATTATTCAAAAAACACAGAATTGAATTCCTCATAAATTCTTCTTTTACAAAGAGGAACCGGGAAGAAATTCCAAAGGTGTATAAACTTGCGAAAGAGCTTGGCGCGACTGCTTGGTATATGTTTATGATTGTGCCTACAGGCAGGGGCGAAGAGATTATGAATGAGCTTATATCCAAAGAAGATTATGAGGAATTACTTGAGTGGCACTATCACATGGAGAAAAATGAAAAAGACATGCTCGTGAGGCCGACATGTGCGCCACACTATTACAGGATTGTGCTCCAGAAGTCAAAGGAGGAAGGTGAGAAATATGAGCGCAGGTCTTTAAAATTTTCTACGGGAGGAGCTAAAGGCTGTATTGCCGGGCAACTTATAGCGCTCATAGACGTTGATGGGAATGTCCTTCCGTGCAGTTACTTTCCAAAATTCGCTGGCAATATGAGAGAAAAATCTTTTAGAGAGATATGGGAACGCTCTGAACTTTTCAGGGAATTAAGGGATTTCAAAAAGTATAAAAACAAGTGTGGTGCCTGTGAGTTTGTAAATGTATGCGGTGGCTGCAGGGCACGGGCTTACTCTGTATACGGCGACTATCTTGAAGAGGAACCTTTTTGCGGTTATATCCCGCGAAAAATAAAATTAGCGCAGACAAAAAAGGAGTAAACCCCGTTAGAGATTTTACAATCTCTAATCTCTAACGTTATGCGCCGACAGTGGCTTTGTACCCCGTAAGACCTTTGTTCTCTTACGGAGTGAACCACCGTCGGCTTTGAAAGATGATCACTACACCATTCCATTAGAGATACATTTCTAACGTGATGAACTTTCTCTAATGGGGTAAACGGAGGAAAGATGAACGATATTTTTCTCAGAGCCTGCAGGGGCGAGACCGTCCCATATACACCTGTATGGATAATGCGTCAGGCAGGGAGGTATTTAAAGCAGTATCAAAAGATAAGAAAGAAAGTAGATTTTTTAACTCTTTGCAAAACATCCGAACTCGCTTCAGAGGTAACGATGCAGCCAGTAGACGCCCTTGGTGTAGATGCTGCAATTTTATTTTCGGATATCCTTATACCGGTTGAGGCCATGGGTATGAAACTTGAATTTTTTGAAAAAAAAGGTCCTGTACTCAGTCCTCATATACGCGATAAGAGTTCCTTGAAAAAGCTTTTAGTTCCGAAGCCGGAAGATAAACTACATTTTGTGATGAATACCATAAAAATATTGCGAAAGGAACTCAAGGGAAAAGTGCCCTTAATAGGTTTTTCAGGCGCCCCTTTTACCACAGCTACCTATATGATTGAAGGTGGTACATCAAAGAATTTCCTCCACACAAAAAGGATGATTTTCCAAACCCCTGATTTATATGAATCCCTGATGGATAAGGTTACGCAGACAATTACAGAATATCTCAAGGCACAGATCAGGGCAGGAGCGCAGGCTGTACAGCTTTTTGATACATGGGCAGGAATATTTTCACCGCAGGATTACAGGAGATATGCCCTCTCTTATGCTACAAGAGTGATAGAACACATCAAAAACTGGCAAAAAAATGAAAACAGAGGACATATCCCTGTTATTTATTTTGTAGGCGAATGTGCTGGTTTGCTTAAGGAAATAAAAACGTGCAATGCTGATGTATTGGGTTTAGACTGGAGGCTCAATATAGACGATGCAATAGAAGAAGTGGGCAATGGTTTTTCAGTTCAGGGGAATCTCGATCCCTGTGCTTTATTTCTGCCGAAACAAAGGATTAAAGAGCGTGTAAAGGATATCTTAAGCAGGACATCTTCCGCACGGGGACATATTTTCAACCTCGGCCATGGTGTTTTGCCTGAAACCCCTGTTGATAATGTTGTTGCTTTAGTAGAACATGTTCATAATCTTGGTAAGAGATAGCGCAGGAGTTAAGAAGCTAAAATAAGTTCAAAAGACACCCCATATTCACTTACGTGATGTCCTGAAACACAATTTGACACGTCACTTAATGAAGTATTTTTTCGGTATTGGAGCGAAAAGGTAAAGGTATTTTTTTCGACCTTATGATATTGTAAAATTCAATAAAACACTCAGGATATACAAGGATCAAATTTGGCACTGAGGAATAAAGAGACCACAGGTATTCTATTGTTAAATCTTGGTGGTCCTGATTCCCTCAGGGCGGTCAAACCGTTTCTCTATAATCTTTTTTCCGATAGAGAGATTATCAAGCTCGGGCCATCCTTTCTTCAAACGCCTCTAGCCTGGTTGATATCAAGCCTTCGTTCAAGAAAGATAGAACATATGTATAAGACTATAGGCGGAAAATCGCCAATACGTGATATCACAGAGGCTCAGGCAAAAGCCCTTGAAGAATCTCTTAACTCCACACTCTTAGCGCATGACTCTTCACATAATTTCAAGGTTTATATAGGCATGCGTTACTGGCATCCTTTTATAGCAGATACAGTGAGCAAGGTTTTAGATGACGGAATAAAACGACTTATCGTGCTTACCCTTTATCCACACTATTCAAAAGCAACAACAGGGTCCGCAATTTCAGAGTTCAAACGTGCAACGAGGGGGCGAGACATCAGCATTGAGTATATTGAACAGTGGTATGATTTTCCGCCGTATATAGATTCTCTCGCAGAACTCATAAACTTGGGCATTTCAGAATTTAATATAAAAGATATTCATGTGCTTTTCAGTGCACACAGCCTCCCCGAGGCTTTTATAAGAAAAGGAGACCCTTACGTTGACCATGTAAGGACTACTATAAAAGAAATAATGAGGAGACTCTCCCGGGATCCTTATAATATATCTGTTTTGCATTGGCATCTTGCATTTCAAAGCAAGAGCGGTCCTGTAAAGTGGTTGCAGCCCACGACAGATGAGACTATAATAAAACTTGCAAAAACAGGCGTTAAGAAAGTATTTGTAGTCCCTGTTAGTTTTGTATCTGACCATATTGAGACACTCTATGAGATTGATATGCTGTATAAAGAAATTGCAGTGGAGCATGGCATAAAATTAAAAAGGTGTCATTCATTGAATACATCAGAGAAATTTATAGCTGCACTGAAGGAGCTTGTATTATCTAAAATGACATGAGGACTTGGGGGGTCAGAGTCAAAACGATTCGATACCGATTTTCTCGAACATTATAACACTTGAGTCCTTTAAAACTTTTTCAAGGAAATCTTTTTAAAAATTTGAATAACAGATTCTCGAAAATTTAGCGAGTAAGAAGTTAATGTAAGGGCACATATGACGCACATAGCTGTCGTTGGAGGTGGGCTTTCCGGTTTAACAACCGCCTATGCCCTCCTCAAAAAAAATGAAAATATCAACATCGTGGTTTTAGAGGCTGAATCAAGGCCTGGTGGAAAGGTCTGGAGCGACAAGGTAGATGGATTTCTCTGTGAAAAAGGACCCAATGGTTTTCTTGACAACAAGCCTTTGACGCTTAAATTCTGTAAGGAACTCGTGCTTGAACCATTAAGGAGTAATGAAAATGCAAAAAAACGGTTCATATTTTCAGACGGAAAACTGAATATGCTTTCCGCGTCTCCAATCTCGTTCTTAAAATCTGACCTTATGTCGTGGAAGGGAAAGTTGAGAATGGTGTATGAACTGTTTGCACCAAAAGGACCTGATGATGAGAGTGTGGCTGATTTT
>DAOVVO010000090.1 GCA_030637135.1 Nitrospirota bacterium | reverse complement strand
GGCTGCACAAAAACCAGTACCCAGTCTTTGTTTAGTATGCTGGTATAGGCGACGGTCGCTTCTTCATTTTGGACGTTCTCCCACTGAGTAAAGATGATGTTTTGTGCAGTTGGGTTAATTGGCAGGTTATGGCGGCTTAAAATATTGCCATAGAAGCGGGATGCGCTTTGCAGAAAGCCTCTTTTGCTGATAATAAAGGTGTCATCTTTGGGCTCGAAATTCATGGCACCGACTATTTTATCAAGATCCTCAGCGTTAATGGTCGCCCGAACGACCCAGAATTCCCCTTTGTCAGATAGAGGACTCTTGACAGCCATCAACACCTGAGGGATTTGTTCCCTCACAAAGACATTGCTGATTAAATAGCCGCGGACCAAAATTTCACGAAACCATTGTTCATCGCTGACGTCTTTGCCCTTAAGCTTATAGGGTCCAGCATAAGTGTCTAGAAAGCCAGTCGAATTAACGAGCCCAAGATCAATAAAGCTGGGGAATTGCCTCTTGAGTTTTGCAAAGATGCGCTGCAGTTTCTTTTGGTCGTCGAACTGTTCGATGTCATAGGATTCAAACAGGAGGCGCAGGGCTGCCATATGTTCCTCAAGGAAATTGTCAACTGACTTCTGAGTATACCGCATCTGCCATTCCAATTGATCTTTATGTCTTTGTTCTTCCATCTTTTTAAATTGATAGTAACCGCCAATGCCCATAAGCATAGACGGGATCACCGCAACAACCATGATGTGAAAGAATAGGTCCCGGCTCAGGTGTGTATAGAGAGATTCCATAGGTCTAAATAACATGGAACCTAACCATGTCGATTTCAATTTATCATACACCCTTTTCATGGTCTTTACTGATAAGTGATAAGAAAATGATAAAAAATTGTTTTTTGCGATTAATTAAATTCTAACAAGAAAATCGGAACAATTATAATAAGTTAGTACTTTCTTGGCCCGAGGTACTTTCTAACCATCTCTGGCCCCAGCTTTATCTTTTGAAGCATTTCATCATAGTGTACATACTCATCGGCTATCTTTCGACAAATAATAGCAATCTGTCTCTCAAGGTTTCTTATACCAACTTCCCGGGTATGTTCCTGTATAATTTTAGATATAGCCTCAGCACTAAATTCCGGGGGATAGTCGGACAATCCTTTTTCATATATTTGTCTGGGAACCAGGTACTTCAAGGCAATTTCTTTTTTTTCATCCTCTGTATAGCCTGAGAACTCTATAACTTCCATACGGTCTCTAAGGGGTTCCTGAACATTTTCAATAATATTAGCTGTTACAATAAACATGACACTCGATAGATTAAAAGGCACGTCAAGGTAATGGTCAATAAAACCATGATTCTTCTTAGGATCAAGTACTTCAAGTAAGACAGATACAGGGTCACCCTTAAAATCCTGTCCTATCTTGTCCACCTCATCCAGCATAAGAACAGGATTAGCAAAACCTATCCGACGGATTTCCTCAATAATACGCCCGGGCATTGCTCCGGCATACGTCCTTCTGCGTCCCCTGATTTCAGCCTCATCCTTCATCCCCCCCAGAGAAATCCTCGCAAATTTTCGTCCAAGGGCCTCTGCAATAACTTTGCCCAAAGCGGTCTTTCCTGTCCCTGATGGACCAGCAAAACAGAGCACAGATTCCTTTATGGTTCTGGTTGTCAACTTTTTCCCAAGCGCCTGTTTGACAGTTGACCGCACCTCATCAAACTTAATGGGCTTTTCAATATAATTAACTGCACCCTTCCTGATGGCCTCTACAGCAGTGTCTACCGAGGCATAGCCTGTAATCATGATAACCTCAGCGTCAGGGTATTTGCTCTTTGTCTTTTTAAGAACATCCATTCCCGTAATCTTTTCCATTTTGAGGTCAGTCATCACCACATCAAAAGCAGAGGTCTCTAATTTCTCGACAGCCTCTACACCACTATTTGCTGTGACTACTGCACAGCCCTCTTTTATTAAGACACGCTCTAAATTCCTTAAGGCAATATTCTCATCATCTACTACCAATATTCGGGGTTTTTTCAATGTCTTGACATCCAGGTACTCCAGAACCCTCTTTTTAATCGTATCACGCAGGCCGTAAAGTCCCTCATTAACTACTTTCTCCACCCTGTCGAGATCCAGTTTGTCCTCTGTTTTTTTATTCCAGGGGAGGCTGATAAGATAGTCAATATAGGCAAGCCCTGTAGTATATTCAGCGCTTATCTTGGATAACATTTCCAGCTCTTTATTGGCGATCTGCTGGACATGGGAAGGCATCTCGGCCGGGGCAATCATTTGCCTCAGCTCCTCTATGGTTCCTGTCAGGAATTCTTCTACTGATTTCTTAAAGATCCTCATTTCTTACACCACTTAAAGTAGCGAGTAACAGGTAGACCTGCCTGCTCTATGAATCGTAGACCGGCAGGCAGGGAGTAGAGAGAAAAAAACCGGTAATCAATCCTTCTTCCTCGCTCTACGAGTCGTAGACTACTTGCTGCTTTCTACTCTCTACTTTTTTTCTCGTTTACAGTATAACAACTTTTCTTTGATTAAGTAAATTTATGCAATGGATACGGCATTCTATGCCCTAATAACCATCAGATCTAAATCTAGCAAAAAATCAATAAATTAACCAAAAATATCTTTCGGGTATGGATATTGATGATAATAAAATATAATGGTACAAAGTAGAACTCATAAAAATAAGAAGGCAACACTGAAACATTACTTAACAAATTAGAAAAGGCAATGACAGCGGAAAAAAGTCTAGCACAGAGAGTCGCTTCGACTTCCCCCGCCACTTGTGAGGGAACTCTAAAAAAACCCTATAACACGCTACAGGGAATTAACAAGCAAAATAAGTTAAGGAAACTTATAGCACTATAAATTCAATTTTATTGATTTTATATGGTGTAACGTTGCAAAAGCAGAAAAATAAAATGGGCGTTAAGCGGGCTTATTGATATAAGGCTCACACTTTTGATTCTCGCAGCCTCTCTCTTCGGTGTACAGGTCGGTGCCCTCGGGACAACGTATGTGAAAGAGCACATGATAAAGGTAGTGATGGGCATTATCATGCTGATAGTTGCAGTGAGCAGGGGTCTGGCAATACCAAAATACCTGAATGACCTCGGCTTGGTCTCATTAGAACACGGAACTACGAGCTTCCTGATGAATGCAAGCTTTATAATAATGGCCGTAGCTCTTTTAATCGGGGCAGTTATAATCTTAAGCAATATGATAAAAGGCATGAAGAAGTCTAAAGAAGAAAAAGAAATGAAAGTGGTAACATCTCACGGGAAAGCATAAAATACCTCTTGCAGTTATACGTAAAAAGGCATACTATTAGTCATCAACAGGCTCAAATTTGTTGAGCCTAGTGCTTTACACAGTTAATTTCCAATACTTCAGATTAAACACTATATTATCACAAAAAACCAGTAGGTTTTTTCATGAAATAAAACCTTGTATGCTCTATGTACTGCCTCACAACTGATGCTGCTTTATTTTTTGCGAGCACGTGCAAGATAAATTAAATAAAATGAAAATACAGGAGGCACTCTATGGGAAAATTTAACAGACTCCTCGTTGCTGTTGACGGTTCTCAAGCGAGTAAGAACGCCCTCAGACAGGCTTTTAAATTGGCACGTGATGAGAAAAAATGGATAATCGTAGTTGCAATAAACCCTCCTTATAGGGGGGACCTTGCGCTTGTCGGAGTGAGCAATATTGATGAATTATTGAAGGGGCAGGGAGAAAAAACTCTTGCAGAAGCACGGGAAATAGCAGAATCAGAAGGAGTAACAATTAGGACCCGTTTAGAAGAGGGAGAACCCTTTGAAAAAATTATCGAAGTAGCTCAAGAAGAAAACTGTGACCTCATTGTCATGGGGAGGCGGGGCATAACCCGTCTTGAAAGGGCACTTATGGGAAGCGTAACAGCAAAGGTCATCGGGCATTTCAGGGGTAAAGTACTGGTTGTGCCACGAGACTCATCTCTTGGATGGAAAAATATCCTTGTAGCTACAGACAGCTCAAAAAGCGGTGAAGCCGCGGTTGATGAAGCAGTAAATTATGCAACGTCATACGATGGTACATTAAAAATAATAAGTGTAGTCGATGTTACAGAAGAGTTTCAGGCACATGCACCGGGTCTTGTTGAAAAATTAGTTAACAAGGCAAAAAAGAACCTCGAGGATGTAAAAAGAAATGTTCAGAGCAGGGGGGTCACTGGCGAGACATTTGTCAGGGAAGGCGAGCCATTTAAGGTTATTGTTGACCTTGCAAAACAATTACATGTCGATACAATTGTACTGGGAAGCCATGGCAGGACAGGGCTGAAGAGAATTTTCATGGGAAGCGTTACAGCACGGGTAATCGGCCATACACCCTGCCCGGTAATGATTGTTAAAGCATAAGAAAACAGCATTATATTAATCCTCCTTTCAAGAAACTCTGGTTCCGATATAAAGGTTTTTTTATTTATCTCCACACTTTATTAAACCCAAAAAATAGTGTATTCTTAAACACCGAGAGGGGAACATGGAGTTAAAAATCTGGCATAAGATGATTATTGGCATCTCCATTCCTTCTTTTATTGCTGTCCTGGGTGGCGTACTTACCTATGGATATATAAACGATGTCAAAAACAGGCAAGGTATTGTTCAGATAGCAGATGATTTAAAAGAAAACGTTCTGGAAATACGGAGAAATGAAAAAAACTTTCTCCATTACAAAGCTACCGAATATTTAAAATATCTTCACGATGCACTTTCAGCATTCACCGCTTCAATAAATCGCATACCACCTAAAACGGCTGAAGACATAGGAAAAGAAGACTTTTCTCTACTCAATAATTCCGTTCAAACATATACGAAGCTTATAGATACATTATTTGAAAATTACCAGAAGGAGATTAAAGTAACGGAGAATGTAAGGGCAGAAGGCAGAAAATTAGAAACTTTTGTTGCAAAAGGTAAACACGCGAAAGAACTTTCAACGAGCTTTATTCTTCATCTCAGGCTTTTAGAAAAAAACTACATGCTTTTTCGTGACAATCAATCATTTGATAAACTAAAAAGCAGGCTGTCAGAATTAAAGAATGTAACTCCTTTTTGTTATGAATGTTTTCCCTACGAAGAAGCTCTGCAGACCCTTTTTAAGACGTATAACAATAGCGATACAATGGTTTCTGAATTGCAGGTTACCGGAGACAAGCTCGAGAAGGTGACAGGAGAAATAGCACAACGTGAGAGACAAAAAATTCATTCTTTTCTTACACTCACCCAGCGTCTTCTCCTCATCGCCCTTGCCCTTCTCTGTACATTAGGACCATTGTTCGTCTATAAAACCGCCACTTACATTGCAGCTCCTATCAAAAGGCTTGCTGAAATTGCAAGGAAAATATCTGAAGGAGATTCAACCGTGAGGG
>DAOVVO010000101.1 GCA_030637135.1 Nitrospirota bacterium | reverse complement strand
GGGCAGTTTTTAGCCATTGCATCAGGCTGGAGAACTGTTTTAAACGTTCCTGTACCTAAATGTTCTTCATCAGGAATGTGAATCTCTGAATAGTCGATACCTTGTACAGGATTTTGCTCACGGCTGTCTATTGAAGCCATTATAACCTCCTCATATAATGTTTATATCCTATACTATTAAAATGATTACTCAGGTATTTTTTAAACTTTATGTTCTCTCGTATTTTTTACATATGAAATAATGAATGCCGCTATGTATAAAAATTCTCCGGTAATGAGGAGTCCGTAAAGGTACGGCTGTGGCAATGCCTGGTGAAGTGCCGCATCAATATCCCTCATAAAAGAAAAGAGAATAAGCCCGGTTCCTGCTAATACGAGAATTTTTGACACTAACGGGGGTTTAAAATCATAACCTTTATAATATAGATACATGATGATGAGACTGAAGATAATCATCAGGAGGGACAGTGTAAGAGGGGCAATAACCGGCCCTATCCATGGGAGCGGTATTAAGAACAATATATCCCAATCAAGGATTGTTGACGGCCAATTGATAAGGGTCTTGAGCCAGACGTAGTAAAAAATATCCCAGACACCAAAGCAGAATAAAAAATAGGCAAAGCGTTCCCATAATTTTCTGCCCACGAGTACGGCAATAGAAAGAAGTATGAATATGGTGGCTATTTCTCGTAGAACTTCAATCCCAATCAGATTATCACTTTCCAGTTTTAAGGGAAATGCAAAGCCCTCTGGATAGAAAATTGCACGCAGATAGACCACAACAGCTGATTCTATAAACGCCATTGAGATGCTGAAAATAGCAACCCAGATTAACGTCCTGATGAGATTGCCTCTATTGACAGACGTATGGTTCATACATTATTTAGTGAAATTTAAGATTCTCTTTCAGGTTATTTTTAGGTTTTATAGAAAAAAGATATTTACCAGGGACACATCTCTTATATTGCTCATAACATACTATCAAAATTTGCAAAAAAGGTGAAATAAACATGATGTGCCCCTTCTTGAATAGTTTCTGTTTTGTTCATAATACGGGTTATTTGATATGCTTGTCATATGTTATATATATGTTTTTTATATAGTTCACCCCGTTAGAAAAAGTTTATCCCGTTTGATATTTATCTCTAACGGGGTGAACTAAAAAATGTTACAATATTCATATACTCACCTGACATATTTTAATTGACAAAAATGCAGAAAACTATTCCCCTCAAAGACATTAAGTTTGTATTACTTGACATGGATGGAACCCTGCTTGATCTGTATTTTGACGAATACTTCTGGGGTCACCTTGTTCCTCAGAAATATGCCGAGAAACATAACATAACCCTTGGTTCTGCACAGGACTTTTTATTCAAGACATACCGATCACACGAAAAAACACTTAATTGGACTGATATTGATTTCTGGACGAGGGAGCTTCATCTTGATATACAGGCACTTACCGAGCAGTTAAAACACCTTGTCGAAGTGCATCCGCATGTCATAGATTTTCTGGAGATGCTGAGAAGACACAGGAAAAAAATTTTTCTCGCCACAAATGCCCATTACAAGGTTATGAAGATTAAATTTAAGAAAACACAGATTGGAAAATATTTTGATTCTGTTATCTGTTCTTTTGATGTTGGTTATCCAAAGGAAAGTATTCAATTCTGGCATAGGGCAGAGCAGCTGTTAAAGTTTGATAAAGAAAAAACGCTTTTTATTGATGATACAGAGGATGTTCTGAAAACAGCGCAAGAATACGGTATCAAGTACCTCCTTTTCAAGGCAGTAGCGAATTCAAAATCAAAGCCAAAGGTATCACATGAGTTTCCCGTAATTTTTGACTTCAGGGAGCTTATGTAATAGAAAGTAAGCGAGAAAAGCAGAAGCGCTGAAGCAACTTCCAGATTTCGGGGCTTTTGAACTTCGGAACCTTCCTTACTTGTTCATCATTTCCAGAAATTCTTTATTATCCCTTGTCCCGGAAAGTTTGCCCAGCAGAAACTCCATGCTTTCTATGGCGCTGAGAGGGGTGAGAACCTTTCTTAAAATCCACATCCTGTTGAGGATATCTTTTCCTACAAGGAGCTCTTCTTTTCTCGTTCCTGAAGAATTGATGTCAATACTCGGGAATATTCTCTTTGCAACAAGTTTTCTATCGAGATGAAGCTCCATGTTACCGGTGCCTTTAAATTCCTCAAAAATAACATCATCCATCCTGCTGCCTGTATCCACAAGTGCGGTAGCAAGAATTGTAAGACTCCCTCCGCCTTCTATGTTTCGTGCGGTACCAAAAAATCTTTTCGGTCTCTGAAGCGCATTTGAATCAAGACCACCTGATAGAACTTTTCCACTTGCAGGAATTACAGCATTATAAGCCCTTGCAAGCCTGGTTACGGAATCCAGAAGGATTACAACGTTCTTTTTTGTTTCAACAAATCTCTTTGCTCTCTCGATAACCATTTCAGAAACCTGACAGTGTCTTTGCGGAGGTTCATCAAAAGTAGAACTTATTATCTCAGCAGCGGGCACCTGTCTTTTCCAGTCAGTAACCTCCTCAGGTCTTTCATCTATGAGTAGTATTATAAGATGAACCTCAGCGTGATTTTTTTTGGTTGCCTTTGCTATAGATTGAAGCAGCATGGTCTTGCCTGTCCGTGGCGCAGCAACAATCATTCCCCTCTGTCCCATTCCTATCGGGGTGATAAGGTCCATAACCCGTGTTGAATAGTCATTTTTATCATACTCAAGACTGATTTTTTCGGTTGGATAATAGGGGATAAGGTTGTCAAAAAGTGGCCTGTCTATATTATCTTCAGGAGATTCATAGTTTATGGCCTCAACTTTAAGGAGTGCAAAATACCGTTCACTTTCTTTCGGCGGCCTGATCTGTCCGGTAACAAGGTCGCCTGTTCTCAGGTTAAATCTCCTTATCTGGGAAGGTGAAACATATATATCGTCAGGTCCTGGCAGGTAGCTGTAGTCAGGTGAACGGAGAAAACCAAAGCCGTCAGGGAGAATTTCCAGAACCCCCTCACCGAAGATAAGACCTGTCTTTTCTGTCTGTGCCTGGAGTATTGCAAAAATTAAGTCCTGTTTCCTGAGCCCCCGTGCTCCTTCAACCTTCAAACCCTTTGCTAATTTTGTAAGTTCATCAATTGTTTTTTCTTTGAGTTCAGTTATATTTGTCCCTTCTCCGGGATTATTGTTTTTACTCATATGATCTCCTTCATTTTGAAATGATTGATATTAATGGGATTATAAGTTCTTTTCCTTAGGGGAAAACATAATGTTAATTCTTAAAGAAAATATACTTGTCGGAGGTTTTAACCTTCCAATCGAAAAGGGATTTTAAAGAAGATATTTACTTGATAATATAACGATACTAAAATAGGTTTTATTTGTCAATACCCAAAATAGATATTATCGTATGACAATCACTCATTGATTAGAAAGTTATATAAAAGTTTTAACATCAAAAAAACAGAACCTGTAATTTACAGCATTAACAACAGGCAGAATGTCCCAGCAAGAAGGATCAGCGAGCTTATCATCACCAACTTTTAGAGATAAACTCTACAGTGTGAATTTCTTTCTCCTACCATCAGCTTGTGTTATAAAAATAATAAGCAGGAAAGGTAGGAGGGCTTATTTACTTCCTGGGTCATAGAATCCTTTTAACAGTGTACTCCCTGCCTCAGAATACAAGATTACTGATGAAAATCAATAATATTAAGTTCTCCTTATAAACTTATTAATCCATTTCAATAGACAAGTGAAGCATTTGGTGATAAATATAAAGTATAGAGAGTATCACCCGATAAAGCCAAATCCTTCGTGAGCCAGTCTTTAAAGGATAAGACTTTAGATTCTGCTTTTTTAGTTTTTATTTAAGAAGCCTTAAAAATGAAACATATGGTTAAGACAAAAGAACAACTGATAAATGAAATAACAGAAATCCGTCAGTTGCTTATACAGACAGAACAATATCAGAATCTTGCAACTCACATACTGGAGCTGCTTAATCAAGCAGGTAATAGGGCTGATTTAATCAAAGACATTCTTTTTTTAATAAAAGCAATTACAGGATTTGAAGCCGTAGGCATTCGCCTAAGAGAAGGCGATGATTTTCCGTATTACGAGACAATCGGGTTTTCAAAAGACTTTGTTAAAGCCGAAAGATACCTTTGCGCACGCGACCAAACTGGAGAGTTCATTCGTGATTCCGAAGGAAATCCCTATCTTGAATGTATGTGTGGAAATATAATTTGTGGAAGAACCAATCCTTCTCTACCTTTTTTTACTGAAGGTGGCAGCTTCTGGACAAATAGCACAACTGAGCTCCTTGCTTCTACAACAACGGAAGACAGACAGGGGCGTACTCGAAATCGCTGTAATGGCGAAGGTTACGAATCTGTGGCACTCATACCTTTGCGTTACAATAAAAAAATTATTGGGCTTCTTCAATTAAATGACATCCGAAAAAATATGTTTACGTCAGAATTGATAAGCTTCTTTGAAGGAGTTGGTTCCAGTATTGGCATAGCTCTCAACCTTAAGCAAACAGAAGATAATATTCTTCAGTCCAAGCAGGATTTTTATACTATTGACGAGACTATAATCACTTTTCATGACAAGAATTTCAATATTATACGTGCCAATAAAACAGCCCAAAAAATACTTGGATTACCTCCTTTAGATGGAAAAGAAATAAAATGCTATAAG